>NZ_JAKRML010000019.1:0-117014 GCF_022346505.1 Achromobacter sp. ACRQX | reverse complement strand
TTGATCAACCAGCTCGGCGGGAATCGCCGGCAGTTCCCTCAGCGGTGTCTTTTTCTTGGTAGCCATACATGCTCCTTGAGCAACATGTTAGGCCCCAAACACAAAATTTATGACACTCCCGTGGAACCCGGTACTAACAAAGTGGTAACACGCTTCCACTTAAATACTGACGCTGCTAACACCTCAAATTTCTGGGCCTACGTGTGCGCCTACATGCAGAACGGCATCGAAGGCCTCGACCCCGATCGCGCCGAACCGCGGGATGCCAACGACGTCGCCCCGTACAACCTCGCTTTGCGTCTAGCCCCAAGAGTTCAATGGCCTGCGGATATGGATCTGGAATCCCGAACCGCACCATGAAGGCGGGTGAGGCCGGAGATTCGATCCATTTCCCCGAAGCGGCCGTTCGCCAGCCGTTTGCTGCGGTTCCTGCGTCTGTTCCAAGCACCAGAAAATAACCGGCAGCTCACCCCTCAGCCGCCGAAGCCACCACCCACTTCTCCCACCCGATCTTCCTCAGCTTGCAAGCCGGGCACTCCCCGCACCCATAGCCCCAATCATGCCGAGCCCCCCGCTCCCCGAGATAACACGTATGGCTTTCCTCGACGATCGTCTCCACCAACGCATCACCCCCCAGCGCATAAGCCAACGCCCAGGTCTCCGACTTATCGATCCACATCAACGGCGTCTCGATCGTCACCCGTGACCCAAGCCCAAGCCCCAGCGCCACCTGCTGCGCCTTGATCGTGTCATCCCGGCAATCCGGATACCCGGAAAAATCCGTCTCGCACATTCCACCCACCAGCACATCCAACTGCCGCCGATATCCCAGCGCCGCCGCCAGCGTCAGAAACAGCAGATTGCGTCCCGGCACAAACGTATTCGGCAAACCATTCGCCTGCATCTCGATCGCCCGGTCGCTGGTCATCGCCGTATCGCCCACCTGCCCGAGCACCTTCAGGTCCAGCAGATGGTCCTCGCCCAAACGCGCCGCCCAGTCCGGAAAATTGGCCCGGATCTCGCGCAGCACATTCAGCCGCGCCGACAGTTCGATGTGATGGCGCTGTCCGTAATCGAACGCCACCGTCTCCACATGCGCATAGCGTTCCAGCGCCCAGGCGAGACAAGTGGTGGAATCCTGCCCGCCCGAAAACAGCACGAGCGCGCGACGTTGATGATTTTGCATAAAGGGGGCTTCTGGAATAACGAAGGGATACCCCGCACTTTAACCGAGCAAACCGCCTCCCCCGTAAGGAACGCTGCGTAAAATCGACCGATCATTTTCAAGGTTTGCCCGCAACGCCCGCTTCGATTTAATCCCCTTCCAACCGCCGTCAGACGGATCCCCGCACGATGAATGCCAAGCGCACGCAGTCCGATTCCGCAGAACCCTTGCGTCACGATATCCGGCTGTTGGGCCGGTTGTTAGGAGAGGTCATAGAAGAATGCGAAGGCAAGCGCGTCTTCGACACCATCGAGACCCTGCGCCGCACCGCCGTCAAATTCCGCCGCGAAGGCCACGACGCCGACAGCAAACTGCTCGAACAGCGCGTCAAACGCCTGCAAGGCAGCGACCCCAACTCCGTCGCCCGCGCCTTCAGCTACTTTCTGCATCTGGCCAACATCGCCGAAGACCGCGACCAGAACCGCCGCCAGCGCGCCCGCGCGCTCACCGACGGCACGCCCGCCCGCGGCAGCCTGCGCGAAGCTATTCAGATCCTTGGCGGACAAGGCGTCAGCGTTGCGCGCATCCGCCGCCTGCTGGCCGAAGCGTGCGTCATGCCCGTCCTCACCGCGCACCCCACCGAAGTCCAGCGCAAAAGCACCCTCGACGTCCACCGCGAAATCTCCACCGCCCTCGCCCAACGCGAAGCCCAGTTGACGCCCGACGAGCTCGCCGAACTCGACACCGCCCTGCTCGGCCGCGTCGCCACCCTGTGGCAGACCCGCATGCTGCGCTACACGCGCCTGACCGTCGCCGACGAAATCGAGAACGCGCTCTCCTACTACCGCAGCACCTTCCTGCAGGTCATCCCGCGCCTCTACGGCGACCTCTCCAAGCTGCTCAACCGCGAATCCGCCAAGCCCTTCGCCGCCCCGCCGCCGCCGCTCGAACCCTTCCTGCGCATGGGCAGCTGGATCGGCGGCGACCGCGACGGCAATCCGAACGTCGACGCCACCACGCTCGAGCGCGCCCTCCTGCGCCAGGCCACCGTCCTCTTCGAACACTACCTCCAGGAAGTCCACGCCCTCGGCGCCGAACTCTCCATCACCACCCTGCTCATCGCCGCCGATCCCGAACTGCTAGCGCTCGCCGAGCGTAGCGGCGACGACTCCCCGCACCGCCGCGACGAACCCTACCGGCGCGCCCTCGTCGGCATCTACGCCCGCCTGGCCGCCACCGCGCTGCGCCTCACCGGCCAGAACCTCGCCCGCCGCAGCACCGTCGCCGCCCCCGCCTACGACGCGCCCCAAGAGCTTGCCGCCGACCTCGCCGTCATCGCGGCGTCACTCGGCGCCCATCACGGCGCCCCGCTGGCCAAGCTGCGCCTGTCCGGCCTGCAGCAGGCCATCGAAGTCTTCGGTTTTCACCTCGCCACCGTCGACCTGCGCCAAAGCTCCGACGTCCACGAAGCCGCGCTCGCCGAACTCTTCTCGCGCGCCGGCGTCACCCACAACGGCAAACCCCTCGACTACCTCGCGCTGTCCGAAGATGAACGCGTAGACATCTTGCGCACTGAACTCGCGCAGGCACGCCCCCTGGCCTCCCCCTGGATCGCCTACTCCGAAGACACCACCCGTGAACTCGCCGTCCTGCGCGCCGCCGCCGCCGGCCGCGCCCGCTACGGCAAACAGGCCGTGCGCCAGACCATCGTCTCGCACACCGAAACCCTCAGCGACCTGCTCGAAGTCATGGTCCTGCAGAAAGAGGCCGGCCTCATCGCCCCCGCCGGGCAAGACATCGCCCCCGAAGACGGCCTCATGGTCGTCCCCCTTTTCGAAACCATCCCCGACTTGCAGCGCGGCGCCGACATCATGGCCGCCTGGCTCGACCTGCCCGAAATCCGCCAGCGCGTGAAGCGCGCGCAAAACGGCGCCCAGGAAGTCATGCTGGGTTACTCCGACAGCAACAAGGACGGCGGCTTCCTCACGTCCAACTGGTCGCTCTACCAGGCCGAACGCGCACTCGTCGACGTCTTCTCCACCCGCAACGTCCGCCTGCGCCTCTTTCACGGCCGCGGCGGCTCCGTCGGACGCGGCGGCGGTTCCAGCTTCGACGCCATCCTGGCCCAGCCCCCCGGCACCGTCGCCGGCCAGATCCGCCTGACCGAACAGGGCGAAGTCATCCAGAGCAAATACAAGGACGCCGAAGTCGGCCGCTGGCACCTTGAACTCCTCATCGCCGCCACCCTCGAATCCAGCCTCGCCCCCCGCGCCGAAGCCACCAGCGCCGAAGACGCCCACATGGCCCACCACGGCCCCGCCATGTCCTTCATGTCCGACACCGCGCAACGCACCTACCGCGGCCTCGTCTACGACACCCCCGGCTTCGCCGAATACTTCTTCGCCGCCACCCCCATCAGCGAAATCGCCGGCCTGAACATCGGCTCCCGCCCCGCCTCCCGCAAGAAAGGCCAGCGCATCGAAGACCTGCGCGCGATCCCGTGGGGCTTCTCCTGGGCCCAATGCCGCCTCATGCTCACCGGTTGGTACGGCATGGGCTCCGCCATCGAGGCCTATCTCGAAACCGGCGCCCCCGACGCCCCCCGCTCGCGCCGCGGCCGCCTTGCCCAACTGCGCGAAATGGCCCGCGACTGGCCCGCCTTCCGCACCTTGCTCTCCAACATGGAAATGGTCCTGGCCAAATCCGACCTCGCCATCGCCGCCCGCTACGCCCAACTCGTCCCCCAACGCGCCCTGCGCGAACGCATCTTCGGCGCCATCAGCGCCGAACACGGCCGCACGCTCGCCATGCTCAAACTGCTGACGCAACGCGAACTGCTCGCCGACAACCCCACGCTGCAGATCGCCTTGCGCGAACGCTTCGCTTATATCGACCCGCTGAATTACCTGCAGGTTGACCTCATCCGGCGACATCGCGCGGTGCAGAAGAATCCCAACGCAGAGGTCGACAAGCGCGTGCAACGCGCGATCCACCTGACGATCAACGGGATCGCGGCGGGGCTGCGGAATTCGGGATAGGCGGCACGCCCAGGAGCGAAAAAATGTTCTCGCACATCTTCGTCGGCATCACCGACTTCGACCGCGCCCTGAGCTTTTACGACGCCCTGTTCGAGATTCTGGGCGTCGAATCTCGCTTCTGCGAACGAGACCGGCCATGGGCGGGTTGGCAAAGCGCCGGCCAGCAACGCCCCTACTTTGCCATCAGCAGGCCGCACAACGGCCAGCCCCATGAACCGGGCAACGGTCAGATGGTCGCCTTCATGGCCAACACCAGAGAGGCGGTACGCCAGGCGCATGCACGCGCGCTGAAGAACGGCGGCACCTGCGAGGGCCCGCCAGGCCTGCGGCCCGAGTATCACGCGCATTACTACGGTGCTTACTTCCGCGACCCCGACGGCAACAAACTATGCGTGGTCTGCCATCGCGCGGACGACGACGAAATCCTGCCGCAGGCTGAGCCCGCCCCCCACCACCCATAGAAAGACTCAGGCGGCGCTTCGCAGCCACTTCGCTGATTCACTCGCCCCGCAATCGCGAAGCGTCATCACACCAACGCAAGACACCGCGTAAGCCCCGCCAGGCCGCCCGCGCGGCCGTCGCGGGGCGGGCATCGCAAGATGCTTCAAACCCGCGTCGGCCGAGATAAGAATCTCAAGAACCCGCTCGACCCAGCGACCGCGAAGTTCAATCCACCGAGCCCGGCGCGTCGTCGGCCTGGGGTGCGCGGGGCGTGTAGATGCGCCCGAGGGAATCGGAAGGCAGTCGCCGGAGGCGACAACGACGATGACGACGGGGCAGTCCGGAGCGAAGGCTCCGGACCGCAATCGTAGCCCCGCGCGCCCCAGGCCGACGACGTGCCGGGCGTCAAAAGAACACCGCCCACCGCAAGACCGCAGCCCGCCTGACAAGATCAGCGCCCTTCACCGCATCACAAGCATCAGCCCACCAACCTACTTCGGCCCGTATACCGCGGCCAGCTCCCGACCACACCCACCGTCCACCCACCGAACACCGCGAATCCCCCATTTGTCCACCCCCAGCAACTTTTAGTACTATCCCCCACAGAAATTCTATACACGCACAAATGTTCGTATATAGAACACAAAGATTTTTCTGGCCAAGCCGCGCACAGAAAGGCACCCCGGACGAGACAGCATCACCCCTGGTCCCCGCGTGCCCGCCTGCAAGCAGCAGCCGCAAGCACCAAGCGAGCCATCATGGACACTCCCCTCAAGAATCTCGCCGTCATCGGCGCAGGCGCCATGGGCAGCGGCATTGCCGCGCTGTTCGCCTCGAAGGGACTCGACGTCGTTTTGATTGACCCCGTCGAAGGCGCCCTCGAGCGCGCGTTGAAGACCATCGAACGCCAGCTAAACGTCTACGCCCCCGGCCAAGTCCAGCAAGCCATCCAGCGCATCCGCCTCGAACCAGGCCTCGAAGCCGCCGCCACCAGCGACCTCGTCATCGAAGCCGTCCCCGAAAACCTCGATCTCAAGCGCGGCATCTTCGCCAAACTCGACACCCTGTGCCCCGCACACACCCTCTTCGCCACCAACACCTCCGGGTTGTCGATTAACGCCATCGCCAGCGCCGTCCAGCGCCGCGACCGCTTTGTCGGCACCCACTTCTTCACCCCCGCCGACGTCATCCCCCTAGTTGAAGTCGTCCGTAACGACGACACCTCCGAGGACACCGTCGCCAAAGTCATGGCCTCCCTGCGCTTCGGCGGCAAGCGCCCCGTTCTCGTGCGTCAAGACATCCCCGGCTTCATCGCCAACCGCATCCAGCACGCCCTCGCCCGCGAAGCCATCTCCCTGCTGGAGAAAGGCGTCGCCAGCGCAGAGGATATTGACGAAGTCGTCAAATGGAGCCTGGGCATCCGCCTCGCCCTGTCCGGCCCCCTCGAACAGCGCGACATGAACGGCATTGACGTTCACTACGCCATCGCCAGCTACCTGTACAAAGATCTCGAAAACCGCACCGAACCCTCCGACCTGCTCAAAAGCAAAGTCGACAGCGGCCACATCGGCGCCAAGAGCGGACAGGGCTTCTACACCTGGAGCCCCGAACGCCGCGAGCGCGTCCTGCGCGAAAAGAGCGCCGCCCTCGGCGAACTGGCCGCGTGGCTGAACGGCAAAGCCAGCGGCTCCTGAGTCCGTTCTCAAGCATTCACAAAAAGCGCGGCGGCCATGACCGACCGCGCCATCGGGCCACGAGCCCACCCACACAAAGAAAAGCAATCGTCCGGCACGCCCGCATCGTCACCCGATGACCCGCGCCGCCGGACATCAGAGAACCGCCTTACGGAGTTGTTGGAGGCACCATGAATAAATTGGCTTCATTCTTTACCGAGCTGATGCGCAAGTATCTGCCCGATCCCTTTGTCTTTGCGATCGCGCTCACCTTGCTCACCGTGCTTCTGGCCATGGGCATCGAAGGCCAGGGCATCGGCGACATCACCCGCGCCTGGGGCAAAGGCTTCTGGAGCCTCCTGGCCTTCACCACCCAGATGGCCGTCATCCTGGCAATGGGCTACGTGCTGGCCACCGCACCGCTCACCGACCGCCTGCTCAACCGCATCGTCAGCCACGTCCACAAGCCGCACACCGCCATCATCGTCGCCACCCTCGTCGGCGGCGTCGGCAGCTACCTGAACTGGGGCTTTGGTCTTGTCATCGGCGGCATCGTCGCCAAAAAGCTGGCATTGAAGGTCAAGGGTGTTCACTATCCCCTGATCATCGCCGCCGCCTACAGCGGCTTCACCATGTACGGTCTGGGCCTGTCCGCCAGCATCCCCGTCCTCGTCGCCACGCCCGGCCACCCCACCGCCGCGCAGATGGGCACCATCCCGCTGTCGGAAACCATCTTCTCCGTGCCCATGCTGCTCACCAGCCTGGTCATCATCATCACCCTGCCACTGCTCAACGCCTGGCTGCACCCCAAGAAGGGTGAGGCCATCGTCGAAGTCGACCCCAACATCGACCGCGACGCCAACGCGTCCAACGCCGCCGAAGACATGCTCGAAAAGGGCACCATCGCCTCCAAGCTCAACAACAGCCGCCTGCTCAGCATGCTGATCGGCGCGCTCGGCGTGGCCTACGTCGTCTTTCACTTCATGGACGGCGGCTCGCTCGACCTGAACCTCATCAACTTCATCATCCTGTTCCTGGGCATCATCTTGCTCGGCACGCCCGCCGCCTACGTCGCCAAGCTGACCGAAGGCATCAAGACCATCTCCGGGATCATCCTGCAGTACCCGTTCTACGCCGGCATCATGGCCATCATGGCCGCCTCGGGTCTGGTCACCACGATCTCCGCGGTCTTCGTTGACGTCGCCACGCCCGAAACGCTGCCGTTCTGGGGCCTGATCAGCTCGTTCGTCATCAACTTCTTCGCGCCGTCCGCCGGCGGCCACTGGGTCATCCAGGGTCCGTTCATGATCGACGCCGCCAAGGAAATCGGCAGCGCGCTCAACCAGACGACCATGGCCGTCATGCTGGGCAACGCCTGGAACGATCTGGTGCAGCCCTTCTGGATCCTGCCCGCGCTGGCCCTGTCCAAGCTCAAGCTGCGCGACGTGATGGGCTATACCGTCATCATGATGCTGTGGGTCGGCGTGATCCACATCACCGCCGTCCTCGCCTGGGGCTACCTGACCCATTGAGTTCTTGAACACTGAACGGAAACCGATATGACCAAACCCACCGCATATCTCGTCACCGGCGGCAGCGCCGGGATCGGCGCCGCCATCATCCGCATGCTGCTCGATGCCGGCCATAAGGTCGTCAACATCGACTACAAGCTGCCCGAGAATCCGCCGGCGGGTCTGGTCTCGTATCAGGCCGATCTGACCGATGAAGCGCGCACGCAGGAAGTCGCGCGCGAAGTCACCAGCGCGTTCAACATCGTCGGTCTCGTCAACAACGCCGGCGCCACACGGCCCGGCACCGCCGACACCGCCACGCTGGCCGACCTGGACTACGTCGTCAATCTGCACCTGCGCACCGCGCTCATCCTGGTGCAGGCCGCGCTGCCCGCCATGCGCGAAGCCGGCTTCGGCCGCATCGTCAACATGTCGTCGCGCGCCGCGCTGGGCAAGCCGGACCGCGTGGTCTATTCGGCCACCAAGGCCGGGCTCGTGGGCCTGACGCGCACGCTGGCCATGGAACTGGGCGGCGACGGCATCACCGTCAACGCCATCGGTCCCGGCCCGATCGCCACCGACCTCTTCACCAAGAGCAATCCGGCCGGCGCCCCGCAGACCGAGCGCATCATCAACAGCATCGTCGTCAAGCGCCTGGGCACGCCGGAAGACGTCGCGCGCGCCGCGATGTTCTTCCTGTCGCCCGACAACGGGTTTGTCACCGGCCAGATGCTGTATGTCTGCGGCGGCACGACGCTCGGCGTCGCGCCCATCTGATCGCGGCCGCCATGTCCGTCCGGACCCATCCCTCTGCCGCCCGCAGGCTTGGCCTAGCGGCGCAGCAGCGCGTGGTTGATCTGGTCGGCGGCGCGGCGCAGCGGCGGCAAAAACGCTTCCAGCATCGCCTCGCGCGAAAACCGGTTGGCGTGACCGCTGACGTTCATCGCGGCGATCACGCGGCCGCTGCGGTCGATGATGGGCACCGCCACGGATTGCAGGCCGGGTTCCAGCTCCTGCGCCACGCAGGCGTAGCCGTCGGCACGCACGCCGGCCAGCACGCGCTTCAGCTCGGCAACGTCCGTGACGGTTTCCGCCGTGTAGGTCTGGATCTGGCTCATCGCCAGCACCCGGTCCAGCTCGGCTTCCGGCAGGCCCGCCAGCAGCACGCGGCCCATCGACGTCACCCATGCCGGCAACCGGCTGCCCACGGCCAGATTGATCGTCATCACCTTATGCGTCGACAGACGCAGGATGTACACGATGTCGGCGCCTTCCAGCACCGACACGGAGCACGATTCGCGCGTCAGCTCGGCCACTTCTTCCATGTAGGGCAGCGCCAGGTTCCACAGTGGCGTGCCCGACAGATACGCGTAGCCCAGTTCCAGGATGCGCGGGGTCAGCGAGAACTTGCGGTCGTCGGCCGTGACGTAGCCCAGGTGTTCCAGCGTCAGCAGGATGCGGCGCGCGCCGGCGCGGGACAGCCCCGTCACCGCGGCCACCTCGGACAGCGTCATCTGCGAACGGTCGGGGCCGAAGGCCCGGATCACCGACAGGCCGCGCGCGAAGGACTGCACGTAACTGTCGCTGGGTTGCTGGGGATCTTGCTCGGCCATCCGTCTGGTTCCACGAGTAAAAGGCCCGCCGCGGCGAGCCTGCGTTGCCCCTTGCGGGCGACTCCGAACGATGGAGAGTGCGGCGTGCGGGCTTGCCTTGACGCCTTCGCATTCCCCATGAAACGATGTTCTTCAGAAGAACGAAAGTTCGAAAGAAGAACAAATTATGACACGCCACCTATGAGCGAACATCATGATCTCTAAGACTGTTGCAAGCGCTGCCGCCGCCCTGGCGGACGTCCCCGATGGCGCCACCGTCATGATCGGCGGCTTCGGCACCGCCGGGCAGCCCATGGAACTGATCGACGCCCTGCTTGAACAGGGCGCCAAGGACCTGGTCATCATCAACAACAACGCCGGCAACGGCACCACGGGGCTCGCCGCCCTCTTGGGCGCCAACCGCGTGCGCAAGATCATCTGCTCGTTCCCGCGCCAGGCGGACTCGCAGATCTTTGACGGCCTGTACCGCAGCGGCAAGCTGGAACTGGAACTGGTGCCCCAAGGCAACCTGGCCGAGCGCATCCGCGCCGCTGGCGCCGGCATCGGCGCGTTCTTCACGCCCACCGGCTACGGCACCCCGCTGGCCGACGGCAAGGAAACCCGCGAGATCAACGGCCGCCAGTACGTGCTGGAGTATCCGCTGCACGCCGACTACGCGCTGATCAAGGCCGAGCGCGGCGACCGCTGGGGCAACCTGGTCTACCGCAAGACCGCCCGCAACTTCGGCCCCATCATGGCCAGCGCCGCGCGCGTGGCCGTGGCGCAGGTCCGCGAGATCGTCGAACTGGGCGAGCTCGACCCCGAAACCGTCGTCACCCCCGGCATCTTCGTCAAGCGCGTCGTGCAGATCGCAGGCCAGCAGGCCGCCAAGGAGCAGCAATGAGCACCAAACTGACCCGCGACCAGATCGCCGCCCGCGTCGCGCAGGACATTCCGGAAGGCGCCTACGTCAACCTGGGCATCGGCCTGCCCACGCTCGTCGCCAACCACCTGCCGGCCGGCCGCGAAGTCATCCTGCATACCGAAAACGGCATGCTGGGCATGGGCCCCGCGCCCGCCAAGGGCGAGGAAGACTACGACCTCATCAACGCCGGCAAGCAGCCCGTCACCGAACTGCCCGGCTGCTCGTTCTTCCATCACGCCGATTCGTTCGCGATGATGCGAGGCGGCCATCTGGACATTTGCGTGCTGGGCGCCTTCCAGGTCTCGCAGCATGGCGACCTGGCCAACTGGCACACCGGCGCGCCGGACGCCATCCCCGCCGTCGGCGGCGCGATGGACCTGGCCATCGGCGCCAAGGACGTCTTCGTGATGATGGAACTGCAGACCCGCGAAGGCCAGAGCAAGCTGGTCGAGGCCTGCACATACCCGCTGACCGGCGTGCGCTGCGTGTCGCGCGTGTACACGGATGTGGCCGTGTTCGACATCAACAAGGATGGGGTGACGGTCACCGATATCTTTGGCGACATGACCGCCGATGAGCTGCTGCGCCTGACCGGCCTGCCGCTGAAGTTTGCGAACTGAATTCCCTTAGTTTCCGCCTTAATTGCCGCTACACCGCCCCGCGCGCCGGGGCGGCATCATGGAGAGTCCATCATGTTGTTCATGGTTCAAATGCAGGTCAATCTGCCCGTCGACATGCCCGCCGAACGCGCGGACAAACTGAAGGCTGACGAAAAGGCCCTGGCGCAGCAGCTGCAGCGCGACGGCAAGTGGAAGAGCCTGTGGCGCGTTGTCGGCCGCTACGCCAACGTCAGCATCTTCGACGTCGAAAACAACGACGAGCTGCACACGCTGCTGTCGTCGCTGCCGCTTTTCCCGTACATGGATATCGAAGTCACCGCGCTCGCGCGCCATCCCTCGGCGATCTGACAGGAGCCTCGCATGCCCTACATCATCGAAACCTTCGACAAGCCCAATCACCAGGAAATGCGCCAGCAGCACCGTGCCAAGCACCTGGAATACCTGGACGCCAACAAGCAGCTTCTGCTGGCGTGCGGCGCCAAGCTGCAGGATGACGGCAAGGATGCGGGCGGCGGGCTGTATATCGTCGACGTCGACACGCGCGAAGCCGCGCAGCAGTTCATCGACGCCGATCCGTTTGCGCAGGCCGACCTGTTCGACCGCGTAACCATCACCCGCTGGCGCAAAGCCTACGTCGACGGCGTCTGCCACCTGTAATACCCGCGCGGCCGCCTGCTTGCGCGGCCGCCGCCTCCCCCAAAGGAATTCCACATGGCTTACGCCGATCTCAGCCAGGCACGGCTGTTCTACGTCATCGATGGCCCCGCCGACGCGCCGGTGCTCGTGCTCTCCAATTCGCTGGGCACCAACGCCGACATGTGGGCCCGCCAGATCCCTGAACTGACCCGCCACTTCCGCGTGCTGCGCTACGACACCCGCGGCCACGGCAAGTCGTCGGTCCCCGAAGGCGAATACAGCTTCGAGCAGCTGGGCAACGACGTCGCCGAACTGCTGGCCCACCTGGATATCAAGCGCGCGCACTTCTGCGGCCTGTCGATGGGCGGCCCGACCGGCCTGTGGCTGGCGCTGGCGCGACCCGAACTCGTCGGCAAGCTGATCCTGTGCAACACCGCCGCGCGCATCGGCTCGGCTGAAGGCTGGAGCACCCGCATCGCCGCCGTGGCCGAGCAGACGCTCGAAAAGATGGCGCCCACGCTGGTCGAACGCTGGCTGACCGACGGCTATCGCGCCGCCGAGCCGGGCCTGACGCAGGTGCTGATCGACATGCTGCGCCGCACGCCGGACGCCGGCTACTCGGGCAACTGCGCCGCGCTGCGCGACGCCGACTTCCGCGAGCAGGTGTCGTCCATCACCGCCCCCACGCTGGTCATCAGCAGCACGCACGACCTGGCTGCCACGCCCGCGCAAGGCCAGGAACTTGCGGCTGCCATTCCCGGCGCGCGCTACGTGGAATTGAATACCTCCCACATCTCGAACTGGGAGCAACCGGAAGCCTTCACCCGCGTGGTCGTCGACTTCCTGACGGAGTAAGCCGCATGCAACGCTGGAAGCATCGGCCCGAAGGCTCCAACTGGGGCGACTTCGGGCCCGACGACCAACTCGGCCGCCTGAATCTCATCACCGAAGAACAAGTCCTGAAGGGCGCACGCGAGATCCGCGCCGGCAAGACCTTCTGCCTGTCCCTGCCGCTGGACCTGCCCGGCGGCAACGTGCTCAACCCGCGGCGCCACCCGCCGCAATTGAGCCCCACGAAGCTCAAGGACACCCCGTACCTGAACTTCCCGTTGAAAAACGTCAACCCCGACGCGCTCGACGTGTTGAGCGACGACCAGGTGCTGCTGTCCATGCAGTACTCGACGCAGTGGGACGCGCTGGCGCACGTGGGCGCATTGTTCGATGCCGATGGCGACGGCACACCCGAGCTGCGCTACTACAACGGCTTTCAGGCGGGCGTGGACGTTGTGGGACCCAATGATGGCGATCACACCGGCTGCGGTTGCAACAGCGGCGGCCCGTCCGCCGCGCTGAAGCTGGGCGTTGAAAACCTGGCGCAGAAAGGCATGCAGGGCCGCGGCGTGCTGGTCGACCTGTTCCGCCATTACGGCCCGGGCCGCACGCTGATCGGCCACGCCGAATTGATGCACGTGCTGGCAACGGATGGCATCACGATTGAGCGCGGCGACATGCTGGTGCTGCGCACCGGCTACGCCGAAGCCGTGGTCGCGATGAACGGCACGCCCGACCCCGAGGTGCTGCACACCTACGGCGCCGCGCTGGACGGCACCGACGACGCGCTGCTGCAATGGATCACCGATAGCGGCATCGCCGCCATCTGCGCCGATAACTACGCGGTCGAGGCCTACCCCGCCCGCGAAAAGTCCGGCGCGCGCCCGATGCTGCCGCTGCATCATCACTGCCTGTTCAAGCTGGGGCTGCCGCTGGCGGAGCTTT
This sequence comes from Achromobacter sp. ACRQX, assembly GCF_022346505.1. Lineage (NCBI taxonomy): Bacteria > Pseudomonadati > Pseudomonadota > Betaproteobacteria > Burkholderiales > Alcaligenaceae > Achromobacter > Achromobacter sp. ACRQX. The sequence goes on along the minus strand of NZ_JAKRML010000019.1, from coordinate 103,637 downwards.
GGTATTTGAAGGACCTGGCGGAGTTCCTGTTTGCCAATGGCCGCCACCACTTCATGCTGACTGCGCCGCCGCTGCGCCTGCCGCATGCGATTGGATCGCCGGTCACGCCGATTGCAACGGCGTGACGCGCGGAGCGCCGGTGTCTGGCACCCATACAAGACGGCCCTGAAGCTGCACCTGAGCATCTTGGGTGTCTGACACCCAACAGCATCGGTCAGCGGTCCAAAAAAAACGCCAGACATCGTCTGGCGTTTTTTCTTGCCGGTTGTTCACCCCTTCAAGCACGTGCTCATGAACGTCTTGCGCGCGTCGCCGGCCAGTTTCTGTTCCGCGGCCTTCGCGTTGCAGTCCTTCATCTTCTGCTGCTGCGGCGTCAGTTGCTTGGCCGGCTCCTCGCCCTTCAGGCAACTGCTCATGAACGTCTTGCGGTCGTCGCCCTTCTTGCCTTCGGCGGCCTTGTTGCAGTCCGACATGCGCTGCTGCTGCGGCGTGGGCGTCTTGGCGGTTGAGGGAGCGGCGGGGGTCTGCGCCTGCGCGCCGGCAAAACATGCGGACAACAGGATGGCCGAAGCCAGCTGGCTGGTACGGGAAAGCATGAGTTCCTCCCTTGAGCGCCCCTCGCGCAATGGCACGCGCGACGCGGGCGGCACGGTCCGCCGGCCAAGGCGCCGGCTTGGCAATCATCGAACAAAGCCCCAGCATTGGCAACATCCGCCGCAACCTGTTACCCATTCATCCTTCTGGCCCGTTGTTTCTCGTGGCAGAAAGGAGTGAGATACGCCTGATCCCCGCCGCGATGCCGTACTACCGTCGCCGCCGCGGGCCGTATCAGGAGACAACCATGAAAAAACTCGTCCTTGCCGCGCTCGTCGTGCTGGCCGGCCTGTCCGGCGCCGCTGCCGCGCAAAGCCTTGCCTACGGCATCACCCTGGGCAACGTCCAGGCCGTGCGCGACAGCACCCGCAACGTCTCCACCATTACGGGCTTTCTCGCCAACCAGTCGGAGCGCAACGTCAACAGCGTCCTGCTGACTTACGTCCTGTACGACGCGCAGAACCGCGAGATCGGCAGGGTCAGCGAAGATGTCGTCGGCCCGTTCGCGCCCGGCCAGATCAAGGTGGTCAAGGCGATCACGCCGCTGGAATTCGCCCGGGTGAATGCGCTGGACGTCGCCGCGCGCTAGGTCAGACCGCCGCCCGGCCAGCCGCCAAAAACCCTTTTCTGATCAGGGTTTAGACAGGTGGATATCAGGCCAGTTATGGGAAAATCGCGTCTGCCGACTCGATAACAGGGGCTTCCAAACGAAGCCCCTTATTGCGTATGCCGGCGCGCCAGCAAGCCTGGCCTCGATACTAGGAAGTGAAGATCATGTTTCCCAAAAGACTCTCCGAAGGCTATCAATCTTTCCTGGACGGCCGCTTCCAGACTGAAAGCAGCCGCTATCAAAAGCTGGCCGAAATCGGCCAAAGCCCGGAAATCCTGATCATCGGATGCTGCGACTCGCGCGTGTCGCCCGAAGCGATCTTCGACGCCGGCCCCGGCGAGATGTTCGTCGTGCGCAACGTGGCCAACCTTGTGCCGCCCTGTGACCCGGACTCGGAATCGTCGTACCACGGCACCAGCGCCGCCATCGAATTCGCGGTCAACGGCCTGAACGTCAAGCACATCGTCGTGCTGGGCCACGCGTCCTGCGGCGGCATCCGCTTCTTCTTCGACGACGCCACGCCGCTGAGCAAGAGCGATTTCATCGGCAAGTGGATGTCGCAGATCGAACCCGTGGCCAAGGGCATGTCCCCGGATACCGGCGACCGCCAGGCCAACCTGAAGCGCCTGGAACTGGCCACCGTCGCGCACAGCCTGAACAACCTGATGACGTTCCCGTCCATCCGCCGCCGCGTCGAAAAGGGCGAGCTGGAACTGCACGGCGCGTACTTCGGCGTGGCCACCGGCGTCCTGTTCCTGCGCGATCCGGACACCGGGGAGTTCAAGCCCTGCCTGGAAACGGGCATTACGGAATAAGCAGCGTGGGCCAGCGGCCCGCGCCAATTGCCCGCGCCAGGCGCGCCGGATCGTTCAGACCCGGTACGCCTGGGCAAGCCTTTCGTAGTTGTTTTTCAGGATGATGCCGGCGTAGTACACATGCTCGCGCATCAGGTCCTCGGCCCGCGCCCCATCGCGGGCGATGATGGCGCTCACGATCCGATGGTGGTCATCGTGCGAGCGCAGGATGATCCCATGGTCTTCCCACAGGATGATCCGGTCCGACGCATAGGGAATCGCCTGCGCCTGCGTCGCGAACCTCCTGACCCAAGGATTGCCCGCCGCCTCCAGAATGCCGTTGTGCAAGGTGATGTTGACCTGCTGATACGGCAAGTGGTCTTCGGGCAACAGTTCGCCCTTGGCAAGAATCCGGTCGCCCTCGTCCAGGCAGTTCTTCAGCACCGCCACCGCATCGTTTGACAGCCCGCGCTGCGCCGCCTGCCGGCACGCCAGCCCTTCCAGGGCGGCCCGCACCTCATACGCCGCCACGATTTCCCCGATGTCGTATGCCCGCACGGTATAGCCGCGCTTGGGCAAGTGTTCGAGCAGGCCTTCGTTGCCCAGTGTGGCGAGCGCCGCGCGCACCGGCGTGCGCGACACCCCCAGCTTTTCGGCTAGCGGGATTTCTTCCAGTCGCGCGCCGGGGCTGAATTTGCCGTGCAGCACCCAGTCCCGAAGCGTGTCCGTGACGTGTTGAGATAGCGTATCCATGGCCGAATTGTATACATGAAGAATACATACGGCGACTCGTCTCCGTCCCGCATCCGGGATTCCCTTAGTACCTCTGCTGTAAATCAAACGGCGTTCAGGGTAAGCACCTATACCTGCGGCACGGCCATGTATACATAATCGCAAAAAATCAGACAGGCGGCCGGCCTCATACCCAGGCTGAACGGCACGCCACGGAAGGAGACAGCATGACCAATGTATCCAAGCCAGCCACCGCTGGCCCGGCGCCCCGACTCGCGCTTGTCACCGGCGGCGGCGGCGGCATCGGCGCAACGATCTGCCGCGAACTGGCGCAGGCCGGCCTGCGCGTGGTGGTGTCGGACGTGGACGCCGGACGCGCGCGGCGCGTTGCCAATGAACTGGGCGCACCGCACGCCGCTCACGCCTTCGACGTCAGCGACGAAGCGGCCGTCGAAGGCGCGTTCGAGCAGATCGAACGCCAGCACGGGCCCATCGCAGTGCTGGTCAGCGCCGCCGGATTGCTGCTGTTCCAGGAAAACGGTGAACGCCCCCTTATCAAGGACACGTCGCTCGACATCTGGGATCGCAGTTTTGCCGTGAACGCGCGCGGCGTGTTCCTTTGCGGCCGCGCATACCTTCGACGTCGCGAGGCTGCGCCTCTGGCGCATGGCCGGATCGTCACCTTCACGTCGGTCGCCGCGCAGCTTGGCGGCTACCGCTCAAGCGCCTCTTACATTGCCGCCAAATCCGCCGTCCTCGGCCTGACCAAGGCGATGGCCCGGGAAGCCGCCCACCTTGGCATCACGGCCAACGGCATCGCGCCGGGCCTGATCGACACCGACATGCTACGCAGCACCGTCACGAGCAGCGGTGCGCTGGCCGCGGCCGCCCAGGCTATTCCGTTGGGCCGCATCGGCTCGGCGGAGGAAGTGGCCGCCGCCGTGCGGTTCCTGGTATCGGAAGACGCGGGCTATATCACCGGCAGCGTCATCGACGTGAACGGCGGATATCGCATGCAGTAAGGGTTACGGGCGGCATGGCCGTCAGCGCAGCAAGAGCGTCATCCACCAAAGACGCGCACTTAAAAAGAACGGGAGACAAAGCATGAACCAACGTAGTCGCTATGCGGCCGCTGCCGCGCTGTGCGTCCTGGCCTTGTCGGCCACCGCGCAGGCGCAGCAGGAACCGGGGATCACGGACAAGACCATCAAGATAGGCGTTTTTGCGCCGCTGTCGGGCAGCGGCATGGCCTACGGTTTTGACGTGTTCAATGCCGCCAAGATGTGGTACGCCAAGGTCAACAAGGAAGGCGGCGTGAACGGTCGTCAGATCGAGCTGGTCATCGAAGACGACCGCTGCAACGCCAACGATCTTGTCGCCGCCGTAAAGAAGCTGAACGAGCAGGACAAGGTCTTCCTTCTGAACGGCGGATCGTGCTCGGCAGCTGTCGTCGCATCGCGCGAATACATCGAGCGCGAGAAGGTGCCGCTGGTCATGCTGAACGCCTCCGGCGACGGCGCGCTTTACCCGCCGTCCAAGTACATCTACGGCGCCTTCTCGATCTCGCAGCACGCCGTTGGCGGGTCAATGGTGCAGTTCGCATCGGAACACTTGAAGGCCAAGAAGATCGGCTACATCAATCACGACGACGCGTACGGCGGCTGGAACCTGGAAGCCGCGAAGGCTCAGGCAAAGCAGCTTGGCGATCCGGCGCTGCAGGTGCAGTCGGTCAATCCCAACATCACGGACGTGACCGCGCCCATGCTGAAGATCCGCGCGGGCAATCCGGACGTCCTGCTGCTGACCACCTATGCGCGTCCCGCCGCACTCATCATCAAGAAGGCGCACGAACTGGGCTGGAACAAACCGATCGTGCTGGCGGTCAACGGCACGGCGGACCTCAAGCAGCTCGTGGAGAACGTGGGCAACAAGGACGCCTTTAAGAACGTCTACATCCAGGACGTTTTGGCCGACCTGCCAGGCGGCCCGAAGCTGACCTGGGTGTACGACATGTACAAGCAGTCCTATCCCGACCTGGCGGCCAAGCCCGGGCATCCGCAGTCCTACATGCCCTACGGCATTCCACCCGCCATGGCGGTGGTGAACGCGCTGAAGGCCGCCGGCCCCCAGCCCACGCGCGAGAAGGTGCTGCAGGCGCTGGAAACCATGAAGTTTGACTCCGGCGTCATGGCGGGCCCCATCGAGTTCGGCCCCGGCGACCGCGCCGCGCAGGAAGCCGCCATCTACATCAAGTTCGACGGCACGAACATGACCCTCGTGCCGGGCGCCTTCAAGAGCACCTGGCAGTACCAGAAGTAAACCCGCGGTCCGTCACGGGCCACGCCCGCGCGATGGCGCAGCATCGCGCGGGCCGCCGGAGAACATCATGAGCTTTGCCGATACCTGGTTGTTCCTGCAGCAGGGGGTGCTGTCGGGACTGGTGACGGGCAGCGTGTATGCGTTGCTGGCCGTTGCCGTCGTCATTATCTTCAAGACCACCGATGTACCGAATTTCGCCCAGGGCGAGATCTTCATGGTGGGCGGTTACATCGCGCTGTTCCTCATCCTGGTGATGGGGTGGCCCTACCTTGCGGTCATTCCGGTCACGCTGGTCGGGGTGGCCGTCCTGTCGGGACTATTCCAGCGCGTGGTCATGGAACGCGTCATCGCGTCCAAGGGCGTGGGGGTGCAGATGGTCATCGCCACGCTCGGTCTCGCGTACGCCCTGAAGGGACTTGTGCGAACCTCGGGGTTGGGCGATACCCCGCGATCCCTGCCGCCGCTCGCATCGACCGATGCCGTCATCATCGGCGACGCCGTGCTGACCCGGCTGGACCTGCTGATCTTCGCCGTCGCGGTCACCGTCATGCTGCTGCTCTTTGGCATGTTCACCTACACACGCGTCGGCCGGGCCATGCGGGCCGTGGGCATGAACCCCAAGGCGGCGCGGCTGACGGGCGTAAACCTGACACGCATTCGCATGATGGTGTGGGCGCTGTCTGGCCTGATCTCAGCCGTCGCCGCGCTGCTCATCACACCAAAGATCCTCATCACGCCCGACATAGGCCACATCGCCATCCTGGCCTATGCCGCCGCCATCGTGGGCGGCATCACCAGCCTGCCAGGCGCGGTGGTTGGCGGATTCGTGATCGGCATCGCCGAGAACCTGGTGGGGCTGTTCATTTCGACCAACGCCATCGTGGTGGCGCCGTTCGTGGCGATCATGGTCGTGCTGCTGTTGCGCCCGCAAGGATTGCTGGGCGGCAAACTGCAGGTGAAAAAAGTATGAGCAACAAGATCGATCGAATCCTGCTGGCGCTCATGGCTGTCGTGCTGATGGCGCTGCCGTTCATGGCTAGCGGCTATGTCATTTACGTCGTCAATCTGCTGATGGTGTTCGTGGTGCTGGCGCTGGGCCTGCATCTGGTCATCGGCGAAACCGGGCAGTTTGCGTTGTCGCACGCGGCCTTCTACGGCGTCGGCATCTACACGGCCGGCCTCATCAACAATCTGTGGCATCCGCCCTTCTTCGTCTCCATCATCGCGGGCGGACTGCTGGCCGCCGCGTTGGGCTACCTGATTGGCGCGCTTGCGCTGCGCATGCGCGACATCTATCTGGCCCTGTCCACGTTCGCGTTTGGTGAAGCGATGCAGTGGGTGTTCCTGAACTGGCAATCGGTCACCAACGGGTCGAACGGATTCCGCATCTCTCCCGCCACGCTGTTCGGCTACGCACTGGTATCGGACGTCAAGGCCTACCCCTTCGTCGTGGTGATCGCCGCGCTGCTGCTGTGGGCCACCGTCGCCTTGTCGCGTTCGCAGCTGGGATCCGCGTTCCGCGCCGTACGCGAAAGCGACATTGCGGCGCAGGCGATGGGCGTGAACGTCAACGCCATCAAGCGTACCGCGTTCACGCTGTCGGCCGCCTACGCCGGCATCGCCGGCGGCATGTACACGCTGTTTGCGTCGTTCATCCATCCCGAAAGCCTGGGGTTTCAAACGACCATTCTGATCCTGACCATGGTCGTCGTCGGCGGGATCGGTTCCGTGCGCGGCGCCATCGCCGGGGCTTTGGCCTTCGGGCTGATTTCGGAGCTGCTGCGCCAGGCGCTGTCCTTCCAGGAAATCATCTACGGCTTCATCCTGATGGGCTTCATGATGTTCGCGCCCAAGGGCCTGTTCGCCGGTCGCGCGGCCCGTCGCGCGCCGCCGCCGGCAGCGCCCTTGCCCGCGGCTTCGCGGGCGGCCGCCACCGCGTCCAAGTCCCCTCAAAGGAGCGCAGCATGAGCACCCATCCCTACCTGGACGTGCAGGGCCTGACGGTGAAGTTTGGCGGGCTGACCGCCATCAACGGGCTATCCATGCAGGTGGAACGCGGCCACATCCACGCGCTGATCGGACCCAACGGCGCCGGCAAGTCGACGACTTTCAACTGCGTATCGCGCTACTACCGCCCCACGAGCGGCAGCATCACGTTCAACGGCGCCGACATCACGGGCAAGAAGCCGCACGAGATGGCGGCGCTGGGCGTGGCGCGCACCTTCCAGAACCTGGAACTCTTTGGCGCCCTCAGCGTGCGCGAGAACGCACTGCTAGGCACATACGCGCACGGCGCGAACAGCGTGGGCAAGCTGCTGCGGCCCGCCGCGGCCGAGGCGCGGGAGCGCGTGGAACATCTGCTGGAGCGCGTCGGCTTGGCCGACTTCCTGGATACGCCTGCGTGCAGCCTGGACTTCGGCCGCCAGAAGATGCTGGAACTGGCACGCGCGCTGGCGATTTCGCCGCAGCTGCTGTTGCTGGACGAACCCGCCGCGGGGCTGCGCAATCGGGAAATCGAAACGCTGGACCGGCTGTTGACCGAACTGTGCGAACGCGACGGCATCACGGTGCTGCTGGTGGAACACGTGATGCAACTGGTGATGTCGATATCGGATCGCATCACCGTCATGTCGTTTGGCGAGAAGATCGCCGAGGGTACACCCGGGGAGGTACGCAGCAATCCCCGCGTCATCGAAGCCTATCTGGGCAAGGGAGCAGCCGGTGGCTGAGATTCTGCTGGAAGTCGATGCGGTGTCGGCCGCCTACGGCAACATCCGCGCACTGCAGGACGTATCGCTGAAAGTCCCGCAAGGCGCCATCGTGGCGCTGCTGGGCGCCAATGGTGCGGGCAAGTCCACGACGTTGAACGTGATCTCGCGCCTGGTCTCGCCCACGGCGGGCGCCGTGCGATTCGCGGGCGAACCCATCCATCGCCTGTCCGCCGACGCGGTCGTGGGCCGCGGCATCGTGCAGGTGCCGGAGGGGCGCGAGATATTCCGCGAGATGAGCGTGCGCGAGAACCTGGAAATGGGCGCCTACCTGCGCCGCGACCGCGCCGAGGTCCGGCAGGACATGGACATGGTGTGCGACACCTTTCCGCGCCTGCGCGAACGCTTCGAGCAAAAGGCCGCCACGCTCTCCGGCGGCGAGCAGCAGATGCTCGCGACCGGCCGGGCCATGATGGCGCGGCCTCGCATGATCCTGATGGACGAGCCGTCCATGGGGCTGTCGCCCCTGGTGGTCGAACAGATCTTCGACATCATCCTGCGGCTGAACCGCGAACAGGGCATCACGATTCTGCTGGTGGAACAGAACGTGAAGCTGGCGTTATCGGTGTCCAGCCACGCGTACATCCTGGAAAACGGCGAGATCGCACTCGACGGGGAATCTGCCGCGCTCGCGAGCGACGAAGGCGTGCAGCGCGCCTATCTGGGCGCCTAGGCGCAACAAGGAAAGAGCGATGATCTCGATGCAAGACAAGCGCGTCCTCGTGACGGGCGCCGGGCGCGGCCTGGGCGCCGCCATTGCGCAGGGCTTCGCGCGCCAAGGCGCGCACGTGATCGTGACCGACGTGGACGCGGCGCTGGCCACCGCCTCGGCGCAAGCTATCATCGCGGCCGGCGGCCATGCCGCGCATGCGGCGCTGGACGTGACCGACGCGGCGGCCGTTCGCGCCTTTGCCGCCGACTGCGCGGCCCGCCACGGACCGCTGGACGTCCTGGTCAACAACGCCGGCATCTCGGCGCGCGCGCCGTTCGACGATCCGCATACGCCCGAGATCTGGGAGCGCGTGATGCAAGTGAACCTGCAAGGCACGTTCAACGTCACGCATGCCTTTGTCGAGCAGCTCAAGGCCACGCGCGGCGCGATCGTCAACCTGTGTTCCATCGTGGCCTACGGCTGCGGTATTTCAACGGCAGGCTACGTCGTATCCAAGGGCGGCGTGCGCTCGTTCACGGAAGTGCTGGCCCGCGATCTCGCCCCCCACGGCGTGCGGGTGAACGCCGTGGCGCCGGGGCTGATGGAAACCGAAATGACCGCCGGGCAGCGCGCCCAGGCGAACGGCACCGACTGGTACATGGGACGTGCACCCATGGCGCGCGCGGGGCGCGCGGATGAGATCGTCGGCCCCATCCTCTTTCTGGCCTCGGACCTGGCCAGCTATGTCAATGGCGTGGTGCTGCCGGTGGACGGCGGCTATCTGGCCGTTTAAGGAGAAATCATGAGTCTGGGTACGGCGTTGGTCACGGGCGGCGCAAGCGGCATGGGCCTGGCGATCGTGGAGCGGCTGGCGCGCGACGGCTTCCGCGTCGTGATGGCTGATCGCAACGGGGCGTTGGCGGACAAGGAATCAAGGGCGCTGGCCGACCGGGGACTGGACGTCGACCATCGCGTCGTGGACCTCGCCGACGAGGCGGCCACGCGCGAACTGGCGCGGTCGTTGCCACCGCTGGCCGCGCTGGTGAACAACGCCGGCCTGTTCGACGAGCGCACGTTCTTCGACGTGACGAGCGACGACTACCGCCGCGCCTTCGACGTCAACCTGCTGGCGGTCGCCACGCTGACGCAAGAGGCGGCGCGCGCCATGCTGCCGGGCGCCAAGATCGTGAACATCGCGTCGCGCGCCTATCTGGGCGCCAGGAATCACCCGCATTACGTCGCGTCGAAAGCGGCCCTGGTCGGCTACACCCGCGCATCCGCGATGGAGCTGGCCGGACGGGGCATCCTGGTCAACGCCATCGCCCCCGGCCTCATCGACACGCCATTACTGCGCAATCTGACGCCGGAGCGCATGGCCGCGCAACTGGCCCTGCAGCCCACCGGCCGGGCGGGCCGGCCGGAAGACATCGCCAATGCCGTGTCCTTTCTGGCCGCGCCGCACATGGACTTCATTACGGGCCAGGTCATCTTCGTGGACGGCGGCAAGTCGCTGGGCGGCTCAGGAGCGTAGGCAGCATGAACCACATCACCTGGGACAAGGAAGTGGACGCGCTCGTCGTGGGCTCGGGCGCGGGCGGCATGGCGGCGGCACTGACCGCGCACGAGGAAGGCCTGGAGGTATTGCTGATCGAGAAGACCGACCGCATCGGCGGGTCGACGGCGATATCCGGCGGCGCGGTGTGGATACCGCTAAACGCGCAGACGGAAGCGGCGGGCCATCCGGACAGCATGGACGACGTGTGGACCTACCTGGATCAAACGGTGGGCACGGCGGCGCCCGAGCACATGAAGCGCGCTTACCTGGATGCGGGCCCGCGCATGATGGATTACCTCGTGTCCCGCGGCCTGCTGCAGCTTGCCGCGCGGACCGCTTCGCCCGACTACTACCCTGACCGGCCCGGCGCCGCGATGGGCGGGCGCTCGCTCGACCCGGTCGAGTTCGATGGCCGCAAACTGGGCAGCCGTTTCAACCAGCTGCGCGACCCGCTGAAGGAATTCACCGTGCTCGGCGGGATGATGGTCAACATCACCGACGTGCGGCACCTGCTGCGCGCCACGCGCTCGTTCGCGGCCTGGCGGCACAGCATGGCGCTGGTGTTGCGTTTCGCCTCGGACCGCGCCCGCGGTTACCACCGGGGCACCCGGCTACTGCTTGGCAACGCGCTGGCGGCTCAGCTGTTCCATGGACTGCTGACGCGCAACATCGAATACTGGCTGCAAGCGCCAGCGCTCTCGCTGCACCGGGACGCCAACGGGCGCGTGCTGGGCGCCGCGGTGTCACGGGACGGTACGATGCTGAACGTCCGCGCGCGCCGCGGCGTCGTGATGGCGACGGGCGGCTTCCCGTGGGATGCGGAAAGGCGCTCGCAAACGTTTCCGCAGCCAACCGGCAGCTGGTCGATGTCCCCGCGCGGCAACACGGGCGACGGCATCCGGCTGTCGGAGCAGGCCGGCGCGGCTTTCGGAAGCGGCTACGCCAGTCCGGCATTCTGGGCGCCTGTCTCGGTTCTGGACGCCGGCAACGGAACGCCGCTCAATTACCCGCATCTGGTCTGGGACCGCGCCAAGCCCGGGCTGATCGCCGTGAACGGCGCGGGCAAACGTTTCGTCAACGAATCGACCTCGTATCACGAGTTCGTGCAGGCCATGTATCGCAGCAACGAAACGGCGCCCAGCATCCCGGCATTCCTGGTCTGCGACCAGCGGTTCATCGACACCTGGGGTCTGGGCCTCGCCCTGCCGGGCGGGCGGCCCCGCCAGCACCTGATCGACCAGGGCTACCTGCTGCAGGCGTCCACGCTGGCTGAACTGGCCGAACGGCTTGCCATGCCCGCCGCCGCACTGCAGTCCACTGTCGAACGCTACAACCGGCACGCCGCGCAAGGACACGATCCGGACTTCGGCAAGGGCGGGACCGCCTACAACCGCTACCTTGGCGATCCGGATCACCAGCCGAATCCCTGCCTTGCGCCGCTCGGCAAGGGGCCGTACTACGCGGTCAAGCTGTACCCCGGCGACATCGGCACCGCCTGCGGCATAGCAGCCAACGCGCACGCGCAGGCACTGGACGCGGCCGGCGCGCCGATCCCCGCGCTTTACGTCGCGGGCAATGACATGCAGTCCGTGATGGGCGGCGCATACCCCGCGCCCGGCATCACGCTCGGCCCCGCTCTGACCTTTGGCTGGGTGGCTGGACAGCACCTGGCCCATGCGCAACACTGACGCCTCTCACCGACAGGGAACCCCATGAAAATCTTCTTCTCGCCTGCTTCGCCGTTTGTCCGCAAGTGCATGGTCATCGCCCATGAACTTGGCCTGGTCGACCGCATTGAAAAGCTGCCCAGCGCCGCCGGTCCCGTCGCCCGCGACCAGACCATCATCCCGAGCAACCCGCTGGGCCAGGTGCCCACCTTCATCACCGATGACGGCCAGGCGCTGTTCGACAGCCGCGTCGTCTGCGAGTATCTGAACGATCTGGGCGGCGGCACGTTCTTCCCCGCCGGCAAGGCCCGCTGGCCGGTGCTGGCCGAGCAGGCGATGGCCGACGGCATGCTGGGTGCGGCGCTGCTGGCGCGCTATGAGACCGTGCTGCGCCCGGAGGCGTTGCGCTGGGATGGCTGGGTTGAAGGACAGCTTGGCAAGGTGCGCGACGGTCTCGCGCTCATCGAGAAGAACGCCGCAGGCCTTGAAGGCCGGCTGGACATCGGCACCATCACCATCGGTTGCGCATTGGGCTACCTGGACTTCCGCTTCCCGGATCTGGACTGGCGCGCGTCGCATCCCGCCACGGCCAAGTGGTTCGAAGGGTTCAGCCAGCGTCCGTCGATGCAGGCCACCAAGCCTTGAACGAACCGTCGGCGGGCAGCCGCCGATTCAGTGTGACGACACGTAGGTGGCGTCCGCGAATGCCGGCAAAGCGAAGCCTTCGCGCATGCGTCGCGCCTCCGCCGCCGGCGTCAGGCCAAACAGACGCTTGAACTCGCGGCTGAACTGGGACGGGCTTGTGTAGCCCACCGCCTGACTCGCCGACTCGGCCGTCAGGTCCTGCCGCACCATCAAGAGACGCGCCTGGTGCAGGCGCGTCGATTTCACGTACTGCATGGGAGAGACCTGCGTCACCGCCTTGAAATGGCTGTGAAAGCTGGGGACGCTCATGCCCGCCTCGTTGGCCAGCCGCGTCACGTCAAGCGGCCGGGCGTATTCCGCGTGAATGAGGCGCAGGGATCTGCCGATCCGGCCGAACTGCCCGCGCAAGGACAACGCTTCCCGCATCGAACCGCCCTGCGGGCCGGTCAGCACGCGGAAATAAAGCTCACGCAACAGCCCCGGTCCCAGCACGGCGGCTTCCAGCGGGCGGGACATGGCCTCGATGAATCGCAGCACCGACGTGCGCATCGCGTCATCCATCGGCGTCGACAACATGCTCTGCGGCGGCTGGGCTGCCGCCGCGGCGCCGGCGGCGTCGATCTGAGACGCCAGTTCCGCGGCCAGCGCGAAATCCAGGTGCAGGTACAGCGCCAGCAACGGGCGCTCGGGCGTTGCGTCGGTCTCCATGCTGAAGGGCACCGGGACGGACACGGCCAGGTAATGCTGCTCGTCGTACAGGTACAGCCGATCGCCGAAGTAGCCGCGCTTGCGGCCCTGACAGACGATCACGATGCCCGGGTCATACAGCACCGGCGTGCGCGCCAGCGCCCGGTTGGCGCGCAGCACGCGCACGCTGGGCAACGCGGTCAGGTTGTAGCCCTCATCAGGCGCCAGGCCGCGCAGCAGCGCGGCCATGCGGTTTTCGGCAGGATCGGCGCCCACCGCGTCGTCGCGGGCCGTGGCGTTGGTTTTCATAGCTTTGGGCAAGATAAGCAGCGGAATACGGCTTATCCGCGCAGTTTGGCAAGACTACCATGCATTCTCCAATGACTTCAGAGCCCCCTCCATGACCTCCCCCAAAACCCTGCTCATCACGGGCGTCAGCAGCGGCTTCGGCCGCGCCCTGGCCGAGGAAGCCCTGGCCGCAGGCCTCCGCGTCGTCGGCACGGTGCGCGGCGAGCCGGCCCGCCTCGCGTTTGAAAGCCTGTCTCCCGGCGCTGCGATCGGTCGCGTGTTGGACGTGACCGACTTCGACGCCATTGACGGCGTGGTGGCCGATATCGAAGCCAGCGTCGGCGCCATCGACGTGCTGGTCAACAACGCGGGCTATGGCCATGAAGGCGTGATGGAAGAGTCGCCCCTGCCGGAAATGCGCCGCCAGTTCGACGTGAATGTGTTTGGCGCGGTCGCGATGATGAAGGCAGTCCTGCCCTTCATGCGCCAGCGCCGGCGCGGCCACATCCTGAACATCACTTCCATGGGTGGCCACATCACCATGCCGGGCATCGCGTACTACTGCGGCAGCAAGTTCGCGCTGGAGGGGATTTCCGAAGCGCTGGGCAAGGAAGTGCAGCCGCTGGGCATTGCCGTGACGGCGGTGGCGCCGGGGTCGTTCCGCACCGACTGGGCGGGCCGATCCATGACGCGCACGCCCCGCACCATTGCGGACTACGACGCCCTCTTCGACCCTATCCGCAAGGCCCGCGAAGAGAAAAACGGCCGTCAGCTGGGGGATCCGCGCAAGGCGGCGCGCGCCATGCTGGCGGTCATCGACGCCGATCATCCTCCCGCGCACCTGCTGCTCGGCAGCGACGCGCTCGGGTTGGTGCGGGGCAAGCTGGCCGCCTTGCAGGAGGAATTGACGGCGTGGGAGACGGTTACGAAATCCACAGATGGGTAAAGCCTTTCGCAGAGGCCTTTGCTACAGTGAACTTGCATCTCCCCGGACAGACCAACCCAAAGGTCAATCACGACAAGGAGCCCCCGCATGGCCATTTCTGCGATCTCCGCCATCCCCCACGTCGCCGCGCCTTATCCGGCGCGCGTTTCGATGCTGGATGAGAACCGCCCTGCCTGGGAAGCCGAACGCGCCGCGCAGAACTTCGCCACCCGGCAGGCCCAGCGCACCGCGCAAGCCCAGGCCGCCCGCGACGCCCAGCGCGTGGAACGCGCCCAGGCCGACAGATTGGCAAGGGCGGAACAAGACGCCCCGCCTGTCAGACACCAAGCCGACCCTGCCGTCGCGCCCCTTGCCCTCATCGCGCCCGCCATCAATATCGATGAATTGCGCGACCTGTACGCGGACGCCCGGATGCGGCGCGCGGTCGAGGACTTTGCCGCGCGGCCGGACCCGGTGGCGCAACGCGCCGACATCGCTAACGACTGGGGCACCATCGAAGGCCTGGCGCCGCTGCAACCCTATCGCGTCGCCATGGGCAATCCGCAGGTGGAATTGCAGGCGGCGGCTGTCATGAAGGCGGCGAGCGCCGGCATCCCAGCAGTGGCCAACATCGGGCCCACTGAAAATGTGACCGACAACGCGCGCTACCGGCCGGGCCAATCACGCTGGATGTAAGCGGACGGCGTTCAGGCGTCTCCGCCCTTGAACGCCTCCACGCTCAGATCCACGAAAGTGCGCACCTTGGGATCCATATAGCGGCTGGATGCGAACACGGCATGAACGGGTGCCGGAATTTCAGCCCAGCCCGCAAGCACACAGGCGAGGCTGCCGTCCGCCACGAACGGCGCTGCCATGAAACGTGGCAGCTGCGCAATTCCCAGCCCCGCGACGGCAAGATTCTTTGCCGCGATGATGCTGTTGACGGCACAACGGGGCGTCGCCGTGACCCTTTCCGCTATCGCCTCTTTGACCAGCGTCCAACTCGAGCGGCCACGGATTGTCTTCATGATCAACGCGTGGTGTTTCAAATCTCCGACTGCGGATAGCTTCGGTGCGCGCTTGAGGTAGTTCGGCGCTGCATACAGCCCGTATGACACTTCGCCAAGCCGACGCGCAGAAAGCCCTGAATCCTCCAGCGCGCCGACACGGATTGCGACGTCGAATCCTTCATGGATGATGTCCACCAGCCGGTTCGTGTATTCCGCTTCCACGGTCACCTTGGGCGCCGCGCGCAGAAACGCCGCAATCCAGTCATCCACCACCATCGTCCCGAACTCGGCGCCCGCCGTGATCTTGAGCAATCCCTTGGGCTCGCGGGACTGCTGCGCCACCGCGGCCTCAGCCGCCTCAGCAGCGGTCAGGATGCAGACGGCGCGTTCGAAATAGTCCCGCCCAACCTCGGTCACATTGAGGCGGCGTGTCGAACGAGTAAGGAGTTGGACGCCCAGCTTTTCTTCCATACGCCTGACGATGCGGCTGACGCGCGCCTTATCGGTGCCAAGCCGCTCGGCCGCGGACGTGAACGAGCCATCGGTCACCACCGCCGCGAAAACTCTCATTTCGGGCAAATCGATTGATGTATTCATGGACAACAGTATTTGCCTTTCAGCACCATTTATCAATCCGGGAGCCGAATCTACAGTGAGCTTCATGCAACACGCTGCACATCGGCCGCGACGCGGCGGGTGTGCCCTGCATGACATCTGCCGGCGAATTCCGCCGCGCTCCATCAACGGATATCTACGATGAAACAAACAATCGGAATCATTGGCGCCGGCCTTGTCGGCAAGGCTGTCGCGCGTCTGGCCGTCGCGGCGGGTCACAACGTCGTGATCAGCAATTCACGCGGTCCCGAAACGCTCTCTGCGCTGACCAAAGCCTTGGGACCCCTTGCCCGTGCCGGCTCGGTCGACGACGCGATCGCAGCGGGAGACATCGTCTCGCTCGCCATTCCGTTGGCGACATTCGAAAGCCTGCCGGCCGACCGGTTCGCCGGGAAGGTCGTGCTCGACCAGACCAACTACTACCCCGGCATGGGCGGATTTCGCCGCCCCGATCTTGATGCAGGCGAACTGACATCAAGCGAACTCATCCAGCGGCACCTGCCAGGCGCGGCGGTGGTCAAGGGGCTTCACAACCTGAGCTGGATTCACATGGAAAGCAACGCCCGCCCCAAGGGCAATGCTGATCGGACAACGCTGCCCATTGCCGGTGACGACGCCGACGCGGTGCAGACCGTGACGCGCTTCATCGAGGCAGTGGGCTACGACGTCGTCAACGCCGGCTCGCTTGCCGACAGCTGGCGCGTGGAACCCGGTACGCCGATCTACTTCTGGCGGTATGCGCCGGTCGTTCCCGCGGGCGTGTCGGATGACGAGGCCAAGAGGATCTACCAGCAGCGGGGCGAGCCGGTTCTCCCGCAAGAGGCACGCAAGCTCATCAATGAGGCGGTGCGTCCGTCCCCGATCGGTGGAACGCTGGTGGGCATGCCGAAAGTGCACGTGGATCTTTTCCTCGAGCAGGCCAGCGCCGACACCGTCAAGCAATAACTCCCTGGCGCCCGGCGCCCGTTCGCGGCGCCGCCAGCCGCATTCATCGTTAGCGGAAAGTGCAATGAAGATAGGAATTCTGAACACCGGCAACATCGGTAGCCGGCTCGCGCGAGCCTGGGCCACCGCCAATCATCAACTGGTGCTTGCCAAGGACGGCGAGGATCGCAAGATCTCTCCCTTGCTTGCCAAGCTGGCCGACGACGCAAGGCTTGGCACCATCAAACAGGCAGCAGACTTCGGTGAAGCGGTGCTGTTCTCGGTCTATTGGCCTCGGGTGGACGCCGTGATCGACGCGGTGGGCAATGCGCTCGACGGCAAGATCGTGATCGAAACCATGAACCCGCTTGGCGTCACCGGCGATTTCGAACACTTCCATGATCATGCCTTCATGCGAGACAGCTCGACCGCCGAATACCTGCAAAAAAGACTTCCTGCGGCGCGGGTGGTAAAGGCGTTCAGCCTGATGGCCGCGCCCGTGCTGGAAGCCGCCGCCTGGGCGTCATCGCCGTCCAGGCCCAACGTTTTCTATGCCACGGACGACCCCGAAGCCGGTCAGGTCGTGCGAAAGCTGGTCGACGACGCGGGCTTTGCGCCCGTCAACGCAGGCCCGCTGAATGCAGCTCGCCAGCTGGAGCAGTTGGGTGTGCTGCTGCACCACATCGCGCGGCACGAATACGGCGGCGATGCGGAGCTGATTCGAATGGGGCTGTCGGTTGTTTTGGCAGATCCTGGGCCCATCGTGCGCGAACGCATCGTTTGACCAAGGAGATTTCCATGTCACAGATGCTAGTTGGAAAAACCGCCCTGGTGACCGGAGGGTCCCGCGGCATCGGCCGTTCGATCGCTGAACGCCTGGCCCAGGAAGGTGCGATGGTCGCGCTGACCTACAACGTCAGCAAGGCTGGCGCGGACGACGTGGTTGGCGCCATTCAAGCAGCCGGAGGCCGCGCTTTCGCACTGCACGCCGATCTGACCGATGCAAACACCATTCCCGCCCTGTTCGAGAATCTTGACGGCAGGCTCGCTGACCTGATGGGCAGCAACGCACTCGACATTCTCGTGAACAATGCGGGAAATTCCGGTTGGGGCGGATTGGCGGAGGCCACCCCGGAGAGTTGGGACACGCTCTTCGCCGTCCACGCCCGCGCACCTTTTTTCATGGTTCAAGCCGCACTGAGCCGTCTGTCCCGCAATGGTCGGATCATCAATATCTCTTCCGGCGCCGGCGTGCGGGCAATGTCCGCCGTGCCCATCTACTCGATGGCCAAGGCCAGCATCAACAACCTGACCCACGCGCTTGCCCAGGAGCTGGGCACGCGCGGCATCACGGTGAATGCCGTGGCGCCAGGCTGGATTCGCACCGACATGAACGCCGCCGTCCGCGAAAATGCCGCCATGGTTAAAGCGATAGAAGCCGACACAGCGCTTGGCCGATTCGGCGAAACCTCGGAGATCGCCGCGACGGTGGCCTTTCTCGCCTCGGACGAAGGCCGTTGGGTGACCGCCCAGGTCATCGAGGCAAGCGGCGGCTACAAACTCTGACGCCAGCAAGGCCCAGAAAATGACAAAGCCGCCTGCAACAGGCGGCTTTTTCGCGAAGCGTGATGGATCAGTGGAAGAATTCCGCGATCATCGTGGCGCCCATGAACGTGCCGGCGTTCGCCGCCAGCGACACCACCACGATCTTCCAGCCCAGCTTGCGGAACGCAGGCAGGTCCTTCAGGATCGACAGGCCGGCCATCGCCAGGATCACCGTCGTGAACGGCAGGAAATTGACCTTGCCGACCATCGCGATGATCTGATCCGAATACGGCAGCACGCCCGGGCAGCCGGCGGTCATGGCGATCACCGACAGCACGAACACGGCCGGCAGCTTGGGCACGACGCGCAGGATCAGGTCGGTGATGACGACCAGCAGCACGATGATGGCCATGCCCGGCAGCGCGTCCGCGAACGGCACGTTGTAGCCAAGGCGGTTGCCCACCAGCGCGAACAGGCCACAGATGACGTAGGCGGTCAGGCGGTCGCCGAAGCCCATCTTCGAGCCGTGCGCGGGCACGTCTTCCGACACGCTGTCGTCGACCACGGCCTCGTTCTTGCCACGCGAGAAGCGGCCCAGCACGGGCTCGAGCTTGCCGTACAGGAAGATCGTCGTGGGCAGCGAAATGAACAGGGTGAAGTACACGCCAACCACCGTCGTCAGCAGGTTGGCGGCCGCGGCCAGCGCAGCGACCTGATGCGCCATTTCGGGCGTCTGCTGCGAAGCGATCGCGCCCACGCCTGCGGCCATCATGCTGCCCGAGCCCACGCCGGCGCCCATGGCGAGCGAGCGCGGATCGAAGATGTTCAGGCTGGTGATGAAGCCCGCCATCAGCGCCACGAACAGCGCGCCGATCACGGTGCCGGTGATGTATTCGGCCATGACGCCGCGGCCTTCCGGCGAGTTCATGCCGTAGCGCTCGCCGATGATCGCCAGGCTGGGCTCGCGGCCCACCGAGAACGTCGCGCCAATCGCTTCACGCTTGATGCCGAGCAGCAGCGCCAGCGGCAGGCCGATGGCCATGGTGCCGAAGAAGTGGCCGAACTCCTGGAACACCAGCGCCCAGCCGGCCTCGCGCACCTGCGGCAACGCGCCGCCCACCATCAGACCCAGCTTGGCCAGGAACGGCAGCAGCGCGTATTGCAGGTAGCCGCTGATGCGGGTCTGCATCGCCTTGTCGATGCCGGCGCCTGCCGGCAGCCGCTGGCCGAACGCCGCAACCACCGCGCCGATGAAAATGGCCCACAGCATGGGCTGCAGGATGATCTTGCCCGGACCGACCGAGAAGGTGACGCTGCCGATCGCTTCGGAAATGACCACCACCAGCAGGATGGCGGCGAGCATGCGCACGCGCCCCGATAGCGGCATGGAAGGCGAAGCCAGGCTTGCGCTGGCATGAGACATTGGTTTTCCCCTGATGACGTGAATAGTGATCGTGGCAGTGGGCCGGACGAACCCGGAAACCGGCGCCCGGACGTCCAGGTGGAGCCGGCGGGGCGAGCGAATTCGGAAGGTTCGGGCGACGGCGCTTGAAGAGCGGCTCGGTCGATTCAAACGGCCAACACAGCGCGAACGGCGCGCGCAGCGGGCGGCCGATTCGGACTGCGCAATTTTCGCCCACCCCTCTGGCGGGCAACCATGACACGGACCACCGAGAAACGTTGCGTAAAATGCAACGAATTCGCCTTTCCTCGGAAAGTTTTGCACGGGACAAATCGAAATAAGGGTAAACCCTTAATTCCTTTCGTGGAAAATCAGCCGCATTCCGCCCGGAGCCAGCCGCCATGGACGAACAACTCGACGCGCGCCGCACGCATTACTTCATGCAGGTCATGAGCCGGGGATCCGTGCGCGGCGCGGCCGAGGCCCTGGAAATGGACCCGTCCGCCGTCAGCCGCGCGATCGCCGCCCTGGAGCGCGACTGCGGCATGGCGCTGTTCGAACGCCGGGGACGTGGCCTCGTGCCCACCGATGCCGGCCACATCCTGGCGCGCTATGTAAAACGGCAGCAGGACATCCAGGAGAGCTTCTTCTCCGAAATCGACAGCCTGCGCAAAGCCGAACGCGGCCACATCGACCTGGTGTTGGGCGAAGGCTTTGTGGAGCTGATGTTCGACCGCGTGCTGCCGGGCTACTGGCGCAGCCATCCCGAAGTCACGCTGGACATCGACGTGGCCCGCACGTCCGAAATCGTCCAGCGCATCGTCGACGACCGCGCTTACATCGGGCTGGTGTTCCAGCCGCCCAACGATGCCCGGCTGCGCACGCATTATTCGCGGCCCGAGCCGATACGGGCCATCGTGCGTCAGGACCACCCGCTGACGCGCCTGCGCCGGCCCCTTTTGCTGACCGATCTGGCCGACTACCCCGGCGCGTCCATGCAGGAAGGGTTTGGCGTGCGCCAGCACATCCAGGCCGCCGAGATCAGCGAGCAGGTCCGGCTGCACAACGTGCTGACCACCTCGTCGTTCAAGGCGCTATGGCAGTTCGCGGCGGCCGGCATCGGCTACGCGCTCACGCCCCCCATCGCCGTCACCGCCGACATGCAGGCCCAGCGCCTCGCGAGCCTGCCGCTGGCCAATCCCATCCTGAACCAGGGCAGCCTGCACGTCCTGAGCCGCGCCGGCCGCCACATCTCGCCGGCCGCGCGCGAGCTGCTGGAACACATCGTGCGCGGCATCGGCGCACACGCCGCCGCGCCATCTGATACGGTCGGCTGACGCGGATCTGCATCTGTCTGCCGGACACGCCAGCGTCTACAGTGGGCCGTCAATAGTCTGCCCGGAGGCGCATATGCTCGGTTTCCTGCGCACGGTCCGCTCCGTGCTGTGGGCCTTCTTCGGCGTACGCCGCGGCCGCGGCTACGACGCCGACATCGCCCACAACAAGCCCGGCCCCCTCATCGCCACCGGCCTGCTGCTCGCGGCCTGCCTGGTGATCATTCTGGTGTTCGTGGCCCGCTGGGCGGTGAATGCGGCGTTGTAGGGATTTAGGGCCTTGTTCTACGACAAGCCGCATATTCATATATGCGCGTACGCTCGCGGCTGGTTTCGACGACCTCCGCAAAATGGCCGCCCGGCCGCCCGGCCGCCCGGAGGCGGGGCAGCCCCCCCGGGAGGCTGCTAGCGCGCCCAGCGCGCGCGGCGTGGAGGCCCTTATTTCTTTATTACCAGAATGACTTAGACGGTGTTCGCGGGTCGCTGTTACGGTTATGAATCCCGTTTTGCCGGCGCCGTGCGCCCGACCCCGCCCCCGGGGTTCAGACCGAAAAGACTTCCAAGGGCAGTAGACATGTACGTGTATGACCCCGTCGACCAACAGCTTGTCGAGCAGCGTGTCGCGCAGTTTGCCGATCAGACGCGCCGCTTTCTCGACGGCCAGCTAACCGAGGACGATTTCCGCGTCCTGCGCCTGCAGAACGGCCTGTACATCCAGCGCCACGCGCCCATGCTGCGCGTCGCCATTCCGTATGGCCTGCTGGCGTCGCGCCAGTTGCGCACGTTGGCGCACATTGCGCGCAAGTGGGACCGTGGCTACGGACACTTCAGCACGCGTCAGAACATCCAGTTCAACTGGCCCAAGCTGGAAGACGTGCCGGACATCCTGGCCGAACTCGCCACCGTCCAGATGCACGCCATCCAGACCAGCGGCAACTGCATCCGCAACACCACCACCGACCACTTTGCCGGCGTCGCGCCGGACGAACTCGTGGATCCGCTGATCTGGTGCGAGATCATCCGCCAGTGGTCGACGTTGCATCCCGAGTTCGCCTTCCTGCCGCGCAAATTCAAGATCGCGGTCAGCGGCGCGATTGAAGACCGCGCGGCCGTAGGCGTGCACGATATCGGCCTGCAGGCGGTCGAACGCGACGGCAAGCTGGGTTTTCGCGTGTGGATCGGCGGTGGCCTGGGCCGCACGCCCATCGTCGGCAAGCTCATCAATCCGTTCGTCGAATGGCAGCACCTGCTGACCTATCTGCAGGCCGCCCTGCGGGTCTACAACCTGCATGGCCGCCGCGACAACAAGTACAAGGCGCGCATCAAGATCCTGGTCAAGGACCTGACGCCCGAGGTCTACGCGCAACAGGTCGATGAAGAATGGCAGCGCATCAAGGGCGGCCCCGACACCATCACGCTGGAATTCGTGGACCGCATCAAGGCGCGCTTCGTCTGGCCGCAGCACGACGCAGCCGCCGCGTCCGACATCGACAACACGGACGCGCTGGCCGCCGGCGACAAGCGCTTCGCGCGCTGGCTGCGCACCAACGTGCATGCGCACAAGGTTGCCGGCTACGCCGCCGTGACCGTGTCGCTCAAACCCACCGGCGTGCCGCCGGGCGACATCACCGCGGATCAGATGGATGCGGTGGCCGACCTGGCCGACGACTTCGGTTATGGCGAACTGCGCGTGTCGCACGAACAGAACCTGATCCTGGCCGACGTGCGCCGCGCGCGGCTGCACGAGTTGTGGCAAAAGCTCGAGGCCCTGAACCTCGCCACGCCCAACGTCGGTCTGCTCACCAACATCATCGCCTGTCCGGGCGGAGACTTCTGCGCGCTGGCCAACGCCGTCTCCATTCCCGTGGCCGAAGCCATCCAGCGCCAGTTCGACAACCTGGATTACCTGTTCGAGATCGGCGAACTTGATCTGAACATCTCGGGCTGCATCAACTCCTGCGGCCATCACCATGTGGGCCACATCGGCATTCTTGGCGTCGATAAGGCCGGCGAGGAGTGGTATCAGGTCACGGTCGGCGGCCGCCAGAACGGCGCCGCCAAGCCGCTGCCCGACCTCGAGTCCACGCATGGCGGCGGCGCGGCCATCGGCCGCATCATCGGCCCGTCGTTCGCGCGGCATCAGGTGCCGGGCGTGGTGGACCGGTTGATCCGCACGTATCTGGGCCTGCGCGACAGCGACGCCGAACGCTTCATCGACGTGGTGGACCGCGTCGGCATCGATCCCTTCAAGCAGGACGTGTACGCGGACCCTGCCTTCGCCAAACCCACGCAGCAAGCGGAGCCCGCCCATGTCTGAGATCTACGCCCACGACGCCCCCGGCCCGCATCTCATCCGCAACGGCAAACTCGAGGCCGACACATCGCGTCCGTTCGTCCCCGAACCCGAAGTGCCCGCCGAAGGCCAGGTCCCGTCCGACGAGCCCGGCTGGATCGTGCCGCTGGCCGTCTGGAAGACTTCGCGCAACACGCTGCGCCGCCACAAGCATCCCGTGGCCGTGCTGCTCAATCCCGACGCCGACCTGACGGACCTGGCGGACGCGGATGGCGTGCTGCATCCCGAGGGCATCGCGTTCATCGCCGTGGACTTTCCGGTCTACACCGATGGCCGCGGTTATTCGCTGGCGCAGCTGCTGCGCACGCGCTACGACTGGCAGGGCGAGCTACGCGCGGTCGGCGACGTGATGATCGACACCATCCACTACCAGGCGCGCGTGGGCTTTGACAGCTTCCTCGTCAAGCCGGGACACGACCCGCACAAGGCGCTGGACGCCTTCAAGACGTTCACGGTGCATTACCAGAAGACGTACCGCGTGCCGACGCCGGCCGCGGCCTGAACGAAACGGCCCCCACCCGCCGCCGGAACGACATCGCGGCGGGCCTCAATCCCCCTCGCCCACCCCGTGCGGCATGCCGAATCCGCTCTGCGACACCTGCGCGCGGATCAGTTCGGCAATGCTGCGCTGGCGCGGCGCCTGCATCCGGCTGATGAGGCTGGACACGCTGACCGCCAGCCGCGGATAGCCGCCCGCATCGCACAGCGCCATGCCCACACCCAACACGCCCGGCACCGCCGCGTTGCCCACCACGGCCCAGCCGCGCCCGCGCGTGTTCTCCACCAGCCGCCGCATCTGCGCCACCGTCATCCCGCCGTAGGCGCGTAGCGCCTGCTCGTTCTGCATCACCACCTCGTCGGCTTCCGCGGCCGGCAAGGCGCCCAGCAGCGCCAACCCGGCCGCGCCCACGCCCAACGGCTGGCGGTGCCCGACCGTCACGGCCAGCACCTGCACCGGGTAATTGCCGACCTCGCGATGCAGGCACAGCGAATCGTTCGCAGCGCGGCAGATGAGAAACGCCGAATCGCCGCTGACGTCGCTGATCTGGCGCAGCAATGGCCGAAGACTGCGCACGGCCTGCGCGTGCGGGTCGCCGGCCATCATCACGCCCAGTTCAGCAACGCGCCAGCGCGGCGCGCCCGATTCCCGCAGCGCGTAGCCCTCCTCGACCAGCACATCCAGGTATCGATACACCGTGGACCGCTGCATGCCCGCGGCCCGCGCAATGTCCACCACGTGCATGCCGGCCGCGCCGGCCTGGCGCAGCACGCCCAGCACCTTCAGCCCGCGCCGCAGGATGCGCGGACCGGAACCCTCGGAATCCGGTTTGTTCAATTTCTGGACACCTTGCGTTGATAGGGCCTCCATCAAAGCCGAATATGAAGGCGGACAGACGAAGAGCTGTCCAATTATTAGACAAACAGGACGGAGACAACAATGAAGACATTCGGCAAGCGCTGGACCGCTGCGGCGGTGGCCTTGAGCGGGGCGCTGATGACCGCCGCCCCGGCCTGGGCGGCCAAACCCTATCCCGATCGCCCCATCACCCTTGTCGTCGGCTATGCGGCCGGCGGCGCAACCGACATCGTGGCGCGCCTGATGGCCAAGTCCCTGGCCGAAGAACTGGGGCAGACGGTTGTGGTCGAGAACAAGACCGGGGCCAACAGCAACATCGGCGCCGAGATCGTCTCGCGCGCCGCGCCCGACGGGTACACGCTGTATGTCGGGTCGATCGCCAACACCATCAACCGCACGCTGTACAGCCAGCTCAATTACGACTTCGTCAAAGGCTTCGAACCCGTCGGGTTGCTGGCAACCATTCCGAACATCCTGGTGGTCAATCCCAAGCTGCCGATCAAGACGGTGCAGGAATATATCGCCTATGCCAAGCAGCATCCCGGCAAGCTGACGTGCGCGTCGTCCGGCAGCGGATCGTCCATTCATCTGTCCTGCGAGCTCTTCAAGATGAAAACCGGCACCGACATCCTGCACGTACCGTATCGCGGCAGCGGTCCCGCCGTGGCGGACCTGCTGGGCGGGCAGGTGGACTCCATGTTCGACAACCTGCCCTCGTCCCTGCCCCATGTGCAGGCCGGCAAGCTGCGCGCCATCGGCGTCACCTCGCCCCAGCGCCTGCCGGCCACGCCCGATGTGCCCACCTTGGCGGAGTCCGGCCTGCCTGACTTCGACGTGGAATCATGGTTTGGCCTGGTGGCGCCGGCCGGCACGCCCCGGCCCGTCATCGACCGCCTGAACCAGGCGCTGAACAAGGCGCTCGCGACGCCAGCCCTGCAAACCTCCTACAAGCAAGGCGGCTTCTTCCCGCCCCAAGCGCCGAACACGCCGGAGACCTTCGCCAAGAAGATCGCCAGCGAGATCGACAAATGGGGCGCGGTGGTGAAAAGCGCCAACCTCAAGGCCAATTAAGCATCCAAGGAGCATAGGTGTACCCGATTGATTTCTTCTTCCGCGCCGCCGAGCAGTACCCGGACCGCGTGGCGCTCGACGGTCCCGATGGGCAGGTGACTTACGCGCGGCTGGCGGCGGACACGCGTGCGCTGGCGGCCGCCCTGCAGGATCTGGACCCCGAGCCGCAGACGCGCGTGGCTATCTGCGCCGGCAATTCGGCGCGCCACATCCTGGCGCTGCTGGCGGTGCTGGCCAGCGGCAAGGTCTGGGTGCCGCTGAACTACCGCAGCACCGCGCGCGAGATCGGCCGCATCCTGGATGCAACCGAGCCGACCATTGTGATCGTTGACGAGGTGGGCGCGCCGCTCGTGCCCGCGGGTTCCGCACGACGCATCGTGCTGGACGACGCCGCCGCTGACCTGGCGCTGGACGCGCTGCTCGCGCGTTTTACCGACCGCGTTCCGGCGCGTCACGCCTTGCCGCGCGACGCCACGCAGGCCATCAAGTTCACGGGCGGCACCACCGGCCTGCCCAAGGGCGTGATGCAGCCGTATCACGCGTGGAACGCCGGCATCGTCAACCAGATCCTCAACTGGGGCCTCACCGCCGAAGACCGCTACGTCGTGTCCGCGCCCATCACGCACGGCACCGGCACCTATCTGTTGCCGGTGCTGGCGCAGGGCGGCGCGCATCTGCTGCTGGACAGTGTGTCGCCCGCCACGATCACCGAGGCATTTCGCGAGCGCCGCGGCACGCTGAGCTTCATGCCGCCCACGCTGATCTACATGATCATGGCGCAGCCCGGCGTCTCCCGCGCGGACTTCCCGCATCTGCGCAACCTCATCTACGGCGGCGCGCCCATGCCCGTGGAAAAGATCGAGCGCGCGCGCGCCTTCTTCGGCCCGGTGCTGGGCACGACCTACGGCCAGACGGAGGCGCCTCAGATCGTCACGGTGCTGCGCCCCGCTGATCTCGAAGCGCCCGAAAATCGAGCGTCCGTCGGCCGGGTCACACCGCTGTCCGACGTGGCGATCATGGCGCCCGACGGCACGCTGCTGCCGCGCGGCGAAATCGGCGAAGTCGTGGTCCAGGGCGATCTGGTGATGACCGGCTACTGGCGCCTGCCCGAGAAGACCGCTGAAACCATAGTTGACGGCTGGCTGCACACCGGCGACACGGGCCTCATCGACACGCGCGGCTATCTGTTCCTGAAGGACCGCCTGCGCGACGTCATCATCACCGGCGGGTTCAACATCTATCCGGTGGACGTCGAAAACGCCTTGTCCGCGCATCCCGCCGTCTACGAATGCTCGGTGTTCGGCGTGCCTGACGACAAGTGGGGCGAAGCGGTCCACGCCGCCGTCCAGCTTCAGGCGGGCGCCGAGGCCGATGGCGACGAACTCAAGGCGCACGTGCGCGCGCTGCTGGGTCCGGTCGCCACGCCCAAACACATCCATTTCCACGACAGCCTGCCGCGCTCGAGCGTGGGCAAGGTGCTGAAGAACGCGGTGCGCGACGCCGCAATGAAGGAAACGCCATGAACAAGCCCGAAACCCGCCTCTGCGCCCATCACCTGACCGGCATGTCGTATCGCGACGTCGATCTGGTCGAAGACCTGATCGGCAAGAAGTCGTTTACCGAAGTCATGATCATGCAGATCCTCGGCCGCGACGCGCGTCCCGTGGACATGCGCATCGTGGACGCGGTGCTGGTCACGCTGATGGAGCACGGCATGACGCCCAGCGCGATCGCCACGCGCCTGATCTACATGAGCGCACCCGAGAATCTGCAGGGCGCCGTGGCGTCCGGGCTGATGGCCGTGGGCAGCCAGTTCGTGGGCACCATGGAAAACTGCTCGCGCCTGCTTGACCGCATCCGTCAGGCACCCGACGGTCCCGCGGAAGCATTGGCGATTGCCCGCGAACACCGCGCGTCGCGCAGCCCGCTGCCCGGCTTCGGCCATCACCTGCACAAACCGGACGATCCGCGCGCGATCAAGCTGCTGGCGCTGGCCGAGGCGGAAAGCGAACTGAGCGGCGAGTCGGTCCAGGCGCTGCGCTGGCTGGCCAGCGCCATCGACGAGACCTACGGCAAGCACATCACCATCAATGCAACCGGCGCCGTGGCCGCGCTGCTCAGCGAGATCGGCGTGCCTACCGACCTGATGCGCGGCTTTGCCGTGATCTCGCGCGCGGCGGGCCTGGTGTCGCACGTGGCAGAAGAGCAGCAGAGCCCGTCCGGGCGGTACATCTGGGAAACCATCGACCACGCCATTCCGTACGTGGGCAAGGGCAAGAGCCATCAGCAAGACGGCGGGCAATCGTGAGCGCGGGGTCCGGTACGCCCGATGCCGGTACGCCCGTTGCCGGTACGTCCGTTGCCGGTACGCCCCTTCACGCTGCCCCGCTGTCCGGCGCGCGCCTGGCCGGCAAGGTTGCGCTGGTCGCAGGCGCGGGCACCTCCGCGCCCGGCTGGAGCATCGGCAAGGCAAGCTGCGTGACGCTGGCGCGCCAAGGTGCGGCCATCATCGCCCTGGACGCCAACCTGACCGCCGCCGAAGAGGCCGCGCATGAGGCCGAAGCGGCAGGCGGCAGCGCGCTGCCTGTGCAGGCCGACGTGGCCGACCCGGACGCGATGCAGGCGGCGGTCGACGCGGCGTTGCGCCGCTTTGGCCGCATCGACATCCTGCAGGCCAACGCGGGCATCGGCAAGGTCGGCGGCCCCGAAGACATCTCGATCGCGGACTGGGACCGCATCCAGCAGGTGAACGTGACCAGCCTGCTGATCGCCACGCGCCTGCTGGCGCCGGTCATGCGTGCGCAGGGCGGCGGCGCCATCGTGGCCGTCTCTTCCATTGCGGGCATCCGGTACACCGGCTATCCGCATCTGGCCTACAGCGTCAGCAAGGCTGCGGTCATCCACTTTGCGCGCATGGCCGCGCAGCAGTACGCCGCCGACGGCATCCGCGTGAACACGGTCATACCCGGTCTGATCGACACCCCCCGCGTCACCGCCAACGTCGCCAAGATGTTCGATGCGAACGACCTGGACGCCGCGCGCGCGGCGCGCGACAGGCAGGTGCCGATGGGGCGCATGGGCACGCCATGGGAGGTCGCCAATGCGGTGGCCTTCCTGGCGTCGGACGAGGCGTCCTACATCACCGGCACCGAACTGCTCGTGGATGGCGGCCTGACAGGCAAGTACGCCTGAGCCGGCGCGACTTACTCGGCCTTGATGTTTCCGCGCTGGACCACGGCGGTCCACTTGGCCACGTCGTCACGGATGCGCTGCGCGAATTCCGCCGGCGTGCTGCCGACCGGCTGAAAGCCCAGCCCGGCCAGCTTGTCGCGCAGCGCGCCCTTGCGCACGGATTCGCCCAGCGTCTGCGACAGGCGCTCGATGATCGGCTCCGGCACGCCGGCCGGCGCAATCACGCCGAACAGCGGCGAGATATCCACACCCGGCAGACCGGCCTCGGCAAACGTGGGCACGTCGGGCAACTGGCTTGTGCGTTGCGGGCTGGTGACCGCCAGCGCGCGCAGCTTGCCGGCCTTGATGTGTTCAAGCAGCGTCGGGACGGTGGCAAAGCCGAACTGCACCTGGCCGCCCAAGAGGTCGGTGATCACGGTGCCGCCGCCGCGGTAAGGCACGTGCAGCACGTCCACGCCCGCCTGCTGGCGCAGTTGCTCACCGGCCAGATGCGGCCCGCTGCCCACGCCCGCCGACCCGAACGACAACGTGCCGGGCTGCGACTTGGCCAGCGCCAGGAACGACGCAATGTCGGTCGCCTTGACCGACGGGTGCACCACCATGACGAAGGGCGCCGTCGCCATCAGCGAGATCGGCGCGAAATCCTTGATGGCGTCGTACGGCTGACGGTCGCCCAGCAGCGCGGGATTGATGGTGAACGTGGAGTCGACCATGCCGATGGTGTAGCCGTCCGGCGCGGACACCGCCAGCGCGCGCGTGCCGATCGTGGTGCCGCCGCCGCCGCGGTTTTCCACGACGAAGGGCTGGCCCAGCGCCTCGGCGTACACCTGACCCGCCATGCGGCCCAGCGTGTCGGTCGCGGCGCCCGGCGGGTACGGGATGTACAGGCGGACCGCCTTGTCCGGGTACTGCGCGGCCCGGGCCGCGAAGGACCACGGCAACACGGCGGCGCCCGCTGCCATAGCGGCGCTGTTGATCAGGAAGGTTCTGCGCGATGGGTGCATGTCTTTGTCTCCGGGTTCGTGTTCTTTGCGGCCTCTGCGGGCCTGTGGATTCTTGGCGGTCTGGCGTTTGGCTTTTTACGGGTCAGGGTTCAGGCGCTGTACCGGCCCTCGGCAAGTGCCGCTTCCGGATCCGCGCCCAGCCCCGGTGCGTCCGGCACGTTGACCCAGCCGTTCTCGATGGGCACGGTGCGTCCGTACGGCACGTGCCCCAGTTCGACGTACAGGCGTTCCAGCGACACCTCGGCTTGCTGCGCGGCGATCAAGTGCAGGCTGGCAAGATAGCCGGGGCCAAAAAATGCGACCTGCGGCGCGCAGATGACAATTGAGTCCGCGCACTTCTGCGCAATCCGCCACGCGGCGGTCAGGCCCAGTTTGATGACGCTGGGCTGCACGTACTGCGCGGCTTCCGTGTCCACCACGCGCTCCAGATCGGTGGCGCTGCTGGCGTTCTCGCCAACGGCCAGCGGGATGCCGCAGGCCTGCTTCAGGCGTGCCAGCGCGCGATCGTCTTCCGGCGGCCACAAGGGTTCTTCGATCCAGAACGGATCATGCGGGCGCATGGCCTCGATGGCGGCTTCGGCTTCGCCCGGCAGCCACGCGCAGTTCGTATCGACCATGATCGGCACGCCGGGACCCGTGCTGCGGCGCACGGCGGCCAGCGCGTCGGCGGTGCGCTCGTGCAGCTTGATCTCGGTATAGCCTTCGTTCAGGGCCTGCGTGGTCACGGCGTCCAGGCGCTCGGCGTTGCCGTAATACTGCAGCAGCGATGCATACACACGGACCCGCTCGCGGCGCTTGCCGCCCAGCAGCGCGTACAGCGGCACGCCGGCGCGCTTGGCGCGCAGGTCCCACAGCGCGATGTCCAGCCCGGCCAGCGCGTGCACCACGGGACCAGATCGGCCCAGGTTGTGCAGCGTGCGCTGCATGCCCGGCAGCAGCGTGTCGTCGTCCGCGTCGCGCCCGCAGGCCAGCGGTGCGATCAGCGTTTCGAAGATCGCGGGCAACGCGCGTGGCTCCACGCAATACGACTCGCCCCAGGCCACCGTGCCGTCTTCGGTCTGCACCCGCACCAGCGCGCTGTCGAGCTTGTCGCGCGGACGGCCCGCGAACAGCGGCGACGGGCTCCAGTGATGGAACGGCAGGCGCAAAGGAATGCAGGTGACGGAAACAATGGTGTTGGCGGGCATGGCAGTGAGGCGTCGAGATGTGGAATTCGATGGGCTATTCTGGCGGCCGCCAGTTCATATGGTCAAATAGATGAATTGACTATTTCCATATTAATTTCATATGTTCAATCGACGAGAACTCTTGCTGCTGCGCGCCATGTACCGGCTCGATACCGTCACCGCCGCAGCCGCCTCGGTCAACATGACGCAGCCCGCCGCCAGCGCACTCCTGCGCGACATGGAAACTCGGTTGGGCTTTGCGCTGTTCAGCCGCGAGAACCGCCGGCTGCACCTGACCAGCCAGGGGCGCGCGCTGATTCCCGAAGTGCTCAATGCGCTGGCCGGCATCGAGGCAGTCGACCGGCTGGCAGTCGACATCCGCCAGGGCGCGCTGGCAAGGCTGGACGTGGGCGCCGTCGCCATCGCCGCGTCCAGTCTGCTGCCTCCTGCCCTGGCCGGCGTGCGCCGCGCACATCCGGCGGTTGCCGTGACCGTGCGCGCCGGCACCGCGCTGGAAATCATCGAGATGGCGGTGGATCACCGCATCGACCTGGGCATCATCATTGGCTCGCCGCCGGACATCGACCGGGTGTCCAGTCTGCGGCTCGCACCGTTGGGACTGCATGCGGTGATGCCTCAGGACCATCCATGGGCGAAGCGAACCGATCTGACGCTGGACGAGGTGGCCGAGGCGGGACCGATTGTCCTCGCCCCCGCCCTACCCGCCGGCCGCGCGACGCGCCAGGCACTGGAGGCGCGCGGACTGCCCTATCGCCCCATCATCGAGGCGGCGCAGTCGTCGGCCGCCTGCGCGCTGGCGGCGCAGGGATTGGGTGTCGCCATCGTGGAAAGCCTGGGCGCGCATTACGCCGAGCGTCAGGGTCTGGTGACACGCCAACTGTTGGCGCTGGAGGATCCGGTGCTGGCGATGGTGTGGTCGCGCGACCGCGCCATGAGCGCCCCGGCGCAGGTGCTGCAGGAAGGATTGGAGAAAGAGGTGCAGACGTGGCTGGCGCGCGCGGACGCGAAGGCTGACGGAGGCCGGACGTCGCGCGCCCGGCTTCGCAAGTCTCGATAGTCTGTTTACCAGGAGGTCGTGTAGGCGCCCGGGAACTGCTTGGCGACAAAGGCCTTCACCTCGTCGGACTGGTAGGCCTTGATGAAGCGCGCGATGCGCGGATCGTTCTTGTTGTCTTCGCGCGCGGCGATGACGACGGGCGCGAACGGCGCGTCCTTGCTTTCCAGCACCAGCGCGTCCTTGGCGGGCGACAGGCCGGCAGGGATGGCGTACGCCGAGTTCACGGCAGCGGCGTCCACGTCCTTGAGCGAGTGCGGCAGTTGCGCGGCCTCGATCTCGACGAACTTCAGGTTCTTGGGGTTCTCGGCGATATCGAAGATCGACGCCGTCACCGTCACGCCGTCCTTCAGCTTGATGAGCTTGGCGGCCTGCAGCACCAGCAGCGCGCGGGCGCCGTTGGTCGGATCGTTCGGGATGGCCACCTTGCCGCCTTGCGGCAGATCGTCCAGCGACTTCACGCGCTTGGAATAGATGCCCATCTGCTGCACCACCGCGGTCGCCACCGGCACCAGCTTGTAGCCGCGCGCTTTGTTCTGCGATTCCAGGAAAGGCTTGTGCTGGTAGATGTTCACGTCCAGCTCCTTGGCGTCCAGCGCGGCGTTGGGCTGGATGAAGTCGCTGAATTCCATCAGCTTGACCTTCAGGCCCTGCTTGGCGGCGACCTGCTGCACGACTTCGCCGATCTGCGCGTGCGGGCCGACGGTGACGCCCACTTTCAGCTCGGCGTCCTGCGCCATCGCCGAGG
Source organism: Achromobacter sp. ACRQX (assembly GCF_022346505.1). Lineage (NCBI taxonomy): Bacteria > Pseudomonadati > Pseudomonadota > Betaproteobacteria > Burkholderiales > Alcaligenaceae > Achromobacter > Achromobacter sp. ACRQX. The sequence continues at coordinate 70,605 of NZ_JAKRML010000019.1, read as the reverse complement.
TGCCGGAAAAACCGAGAATGGTGGCCAAAACGGCGAGGGAATGGCGAAGGCGCATGGGAAAGTCTCTACAGGTTTAAACGATTGAGGATTGGAACAATGACCCCGGATTCTAGTGAGCGCGCTTCAAAACCGGAAGCGATGAATATTCATATTGATATGCGGATTTCGATATAAACACCGCGATGACAGCGCTGGCGCATGCGGACACAATAGAGCCTGCTTTCATTCAACCAACCCGCCAACCATGTCCACCACTCCCGAACTCCATCCGCACGCGCGCGCGCTGCTGGCCGACCACTACGCCGCCGTCGACGCCGACCTGCCCGTCCTGCTCGACCTGCTGTTTGCACGCAGCGCGGGCGAAGACTGGCACAAGGCCGGCACGTTCAAGCATCATCTGCTGGGCGTCTACCGCACGCTGGCGCTCTGGAACCAGCCGCGCGAAGTGCGCCTCCTGGGCCTGTTCCACAGCGTCTACGGCAACGAATACGTAGACCTCACGCTGTTTGACCGCGAACGCGAGCGCAACGCGCTGCGCGACGTGTTGGGCTCCGAAGCCGAGGAATGGGTCAGTCTCTTTTGCGCGATGCCGCGCACGCGCTTCGTGCAGGCGATCCTGCAAGGGCAGGGCACGGGACCGGAAGGCCTGACGCTGGAAGGCGCCGATGGACAGGTCTTCACCTTCACGCCGCGCCAGGTCGCGGCGTTCACCGTCGTGTCCGCCGCCGACATCGGCGAGCAATGGCACAGCTGGCAGGACGAGATCTTCGCGGGCTATCCGCAGCAGCAGCGCCGCGACCTGAAAACGAACTGGGCCTCGTCGCTGTGGCCCGGCCCGTTAAAGCCGCCGTCGAACATCCTGTCGATGCTGTCCCATCTGCTGGCGCCGCTATCGCGCATGCCGCAGGACACCGGCATTCCCATCCCGCCCGCGTTCGACCACTGCCGCGCCACGCTCAGCCCGCGCGACGAAGCGGCGGCCAGCGCGCTGTACTGGCAGGTCATCACGCGCATGCACCCGCTGACCGAAATGGACAGCGCGCGGCACATGCTGGAAGCCGCGGTCGAACACAACCCCTGGGTGGGCGAGCCGCGCCTGCTGCTCGCGCAACTGGCGCTGACGGCCGGAGAATTCGAGGCCGCGGAACAGCACGCCGCCGCGGGGCTGGCCGCGCTTCAGGCATGGGGCACCGCGTGGGATAAACGGATTGAATGGGCCGGATGGATGGCCTGGGCGCGCATCGAGCTGCAAAATGCGCGGGCGCGCAAATGGCCGGAGAATCTGGCCGCGCTGAATGGGATGGGGCTGGTGGAATAAGAACCGCCCTGATGCAGACGGCCCCGCTCAAGCGGGGCCGCCGGCGATCATTGCACGAGGCGCGTCAAGCGCAAGCCTTGCGGCTAGGCAAAGGCGAGAACCTGCTAAGTGCCTTCCCAGTGCGGACCGGGCACGACAATGTCGAACATTTCCAGGACGCGGGCCACGGTGTGGTCCACCATTTCATCGATGGACTTGGGCCGGTGATAAAACGCCGGCAGCGGCGGAAACACGATGCCGCCCATTTCGGTCACGGCCGTCATGTTGCGCAGGTGCGCCAGATTGAACGGCGTCTCGCGCACCATCATCACCAGGCGGCGGCGCTCTTTGAGCGTGACGTCGGCAGCGCGCGTGATGAGGTTATCGGACAGGCCATGCGCCACCGCCGCCAGCGTGCGCATCGAGCACGGCACGATCACCATGCCCGCGGTCTGGAACGCGCCGCTGGCCAGCGTGGCGCCCACGTCGCGAATGCTGTGCACGTGATCGGCCAGCGCATAGACGTCCTGGCGGCTGACATCGAGTTCATGCTTGATGTTCAGCACGCCAGAAGCGGACACCACCAGATGCGACTCGACGTCTTCGACGTTGCGCAGCGCCTGCAGCATGCGCACCGCGTAGAGCGCGCCGGTGGCGCCCGTGATGCCGACGACGAGCCGCCGCATGATGGCGTTAAGCCGTGGCGCCGGATTGCTCCAGCAGCGTCTTCAGTTCGCCGGACTCGTTCATTTCATTCATGATGTCCGAGCCGCCGATGAACTCGCCGGACACGTACAACTGCGGAATGGTGGGCCAGCTGGAGAATTCCTTGATGCCTTGGCGGACTTCGTCGTCCTCCAGCACATTGACCGTGACGAGCTTCTTCACGCCACAGCCCTTCAGGATTTGAATGGCCTTGCCGGAGAACCCGCATTGCGGGAACTGGGCGGTGCCCTTCATGAACAGCACGACGGGGTGCTGGGTAACGGTTTCGCGGATGAATTCTTGAACGTCGCTCATGGTGGTCTCTTGGACAGGCAAAACGGAATGGGTCAATTATAGGTACAGCCGGGAAAACCGCCCGATTACCCCGGCGCGGCGCCGGTATATCCGGCAGATGCAACAGCAAATGTCGGGCCGTGCGCTGCGCTCAGGCACCGGAGACCGGCAAACGCCCGCCCGAGATCCGCTCGATCCCCGCCAGGTCCTGGCGGCTGTGCACATCTGCGAACCCCGCCTGGCGGAGCATGTCCCGTACCTGCTCCGCCTGATCCCAGCCATGCTCCATCCAGAGCGAGCCGCCGGGTTTCAGATGGGCGCGCGCGCCTTCGACGATACGCGCCAGATCTTCCAGCCCGCCCGCGCCATCAGTCAGCGCCCCCCGCGGCTCAAAGCGCAGGTCACCCTGATCCAGATGCGGATCGTCGCTGGCCACATAGGGGGGATTCGACACGATCAGATCAAACCCTTCGCCGGCCGGCACCGCGTCGTACCAGCTTCCTTCCACGAAGCGCACCGCGGCCGTCAAATCCCACGCGTTGCCGGCAGCCACCGCCAGTGCGGCCGCGCTGACGTCCGACGCCATCACCCGCGCGTCGCGGCGCGCCAGGGCGATCGACACCGCGATCGCGCCGCTGCCCGTGCCCAGGTCCAGCACCATCGGCCCGGTGATGCCATCGATGCATTCCAGCGCGGTTTCCACCAGGACTTCGGTATCGGGACGCGGAATCAGCACGTCGGGCGTCACGCGGAACCGGTGTCCCATGAATTCGCGATGGCCCAGCAGGTAGGCCATGGGCTCCCCCGCCAACCGGCGCTGCGCCAGCGCCTCGTACGCCGCCGCCACTTCGGGCGCCAGCGGATCGGTGTCGTGCGCCAGCAGCCACGCGCGCGGTTTGTTCAGCACGTGCTCCAGCAGCATGCGCACTTCCAGGCGCGGCAGCCGCGCGTCGAGCAGCAGACTCTTGATCTGGGGCGCGGTCATGGCGTCGGCCTTAAATGTCGTCGCCCAGCGCGGCGAGCTGCTCGGCCTGGTGCTCGGCGATCAGCGCGCCGGTCAGCTCTTCGAGGTCGCCTTCCATGATCTGCTGCAGCTTGTACAGCGTCAGGTTGATGCGGTGATCGGTCACGCGGCCCTGCGGATAGTTGTAGGTGCGGATGCGCTCGGACCGGTCGCCCGTGCCGATCAGGCTCTTGCGCTCGGCCGCTTCCTTGCTCTGGCGCTCGCGCTCTTCCTTGTCCTTCAGGCGCGCGGCCAGCACCTGCATGGCCTTGTCCTTGTTGCGGTGCTGCGAACGGTCGTCCTGGCATTCCACCACCAGCCCGGTCGGCAAGTGGGTGATGCGCACGGCCGAATCGGTCTTGTTGATGTGCTGGCCGCCTGCGCCGCTGGCGCGAAAGGTGTCGATGCGCAGGTCGCTGGGATTGATGACGATCTCGGACATGGCATCGGCTTCGGCCATGATGGCCACCGTGCAAGCCGACGTGTGGATGCGGCCTTGGGCCTCGGTCGCCGGCACGCGCTGCACGCGGTGCGCCCCCGACTCGAACTTCAAACGGCCATACGCGCCGTCGCCGTCGATGCGCGCGATCACTTCCTTGTAGCCGCCCAGCTCGGACGCGCTTTCCGACATCAGTTCCACGCGCCAGCCACGCTGTTCCGCGTAGCGCGTGTACATGCGCAAGAGGTCGCCCGAGAACAGCGCGCTCTCGTCGCCGCCCGTGCCCGCGCGGATTTCCAGGAACACGCTGCGCCCGTCGTTGGGGTCGCGCGGCAGCAGCAGAAGCTGCAGCGCCGCTTCCAGCGATTCCAGCTTGACGCGCCCGGTCTTGATCTCTTCTTCGGCCATCGCCTTCATGTCGGGCTCGGACAGCATTTCCTGCGCGGTCGCGATGTCTTCCTCGGTGCGGGCGAACGCGGTGAAGGCTTCGACCACCGGTTCCAGTTCGGCGCGCTCGCGCGAAAGCTTGCGGAAGCGGTCCATGTCGGACGCGGTTTCCGGTTCGGCAAGCAGAGCATCGACCTCGATCAGGCGATGGCACAGATGCTCCAGCCGGCTGCGCATGGAAGATTTCATGAGGGGAGGACCAAAAGAGAAAACAGAGAAAGCGGGCGCCCACAAAGCGAACGCCCGCCATGAGGCGGGGCGTGGGGCAGAGCCGCTAACGGCGGGAGTCGCGGCCGGGGAAGAGGCGCGGCATCCAGGCAAGCAGTTGCTTGCGGTCGTCGCCTTCGCTGCGGTTCAGCGCCGCAAGCGGGCCGTGCAGGTACTTTTGCGTGAGGCCGTGGGCCAGCTGCTCGAGCACGGCTTCGGGCGATTCGCCCCGCGCCAGCAGGCGGCGGGCGCGTTCCAGCTCGGCGGCGCGGACGTCTTCGGCAGCCTGGTGCAGGTCGCGGATGACGGGCACCACTTCGCGGGATTGCATCCAGTGCATGAAGCCCTGGACGCGGGTTTCGATGATGGCTTCGGCCTGCACCACCGCGGCGCGGCGCGCGTCGGTGCCGGTCTGCACCAGCCGGCCCAGGTCATCAACCGAGTACAGATAGACGTCGTCCAGACGGCCGACTTCGGGTTCGATGTCGCGCGGCACGGCCAGATCGATCATGACCATCGGGCGGTGACGGCGCAGGCGCGTAGCCCGTTCAACCATCCCCAGGCCGAGGATGGGCAGGGAGCTTGCCGTACAGGAAACGATGACGTCGAACTCGGACAGCCGCTCGGTCAGGTCGGACAGCTTCATCGTGCTGGCCGAGAAGCGGTTGGCCAGCAGTTCGGCGCGTTCGGCCGTGCGGTTGGCCACCACCATGCTGCGCGGACGTTGCGCGGCAAAGTGCGTGGCGCACAATTCGATCATTTCGCCCGCGCCGATGAACAGCGTGCGGGCTTGGTCCAGGTTGCCGAACACGCGCTCGGCAAGACGCACCGCGGCGGCGGCCATGGACACGGATTCGGCGCCGATGGCGGTTTGCGACCGGACTTCCTTGGCGACCGAAAAGGTGCGCTGGAACATCTGGTGCAGCAGCGTGCCGAGCGATCCGGCTTCGCCGGCGGCGCGCACCGCGTCCTTCATCTGGCCCACGATCTGGGTTTCGCCCAGCACCATGGAATCGAGGCCGCTTGCCACGCGGAAAGCGTGACGCACGGCGTCGTCTTGATGATGGCGATAGAGGTGCGGGCGCAGCGTGCCGGCGTCCAGGCGGTTGTGTTCAGCCAGCCAGGCGGGCAACTGATCCGCCACGTGGCCGTCGGCCGCGCAGTAGATCTCGGTGCGATTACAGGTGGACAGGATAGCGGCTTCGCGGACGGAGCCGCCGAATGCCGAACGCAAGCCTTCGAGGGCGGGCTTGACCAGATCAACGGGCATGGACACGCGTTCGCGGACCGACACCGGCGCGGACGTGTGATTCAGACCGAAGGCAAGGACAGCTACCGACATGTGTGAGGGATGGCGGAAAGCCACCCGCGGCTAAGCGTTAAGTACTGCCACTATAAGAACAATGCGTCGCAGCCCGCTTGTCGCGCGTCAAAGGCGGGAAAGCATCCGGCTGTAACAGCAAAACCGCTGACGATTATACTCCTGCGGGTTATCCCCAGGCCATTCCCGTCCCCAATCGCGGACAGTTGGCGCCCAATCGTGCCTTGTAGGCAACAGTTGGCTGCTTTGCTGCCCCTGTACGGCGACATCGCGCGCCGGGTCACGAAAAAAAGCGACGCTTCCCCCGCCCGGCTGGCGCAACGCCAAAAAATTGTGTATAGTTGCGGACTTCGTTGGCCTGGTAGCTCAGTCGGTAGAGCAGAGGATTGAAAATCCTTGTGTCGGTGGTTCGATTCCGCCCCAGGCCACCAAAAGAATTTCCGGGAGCTTTGGTTCCCACAAAAAGCCCAGCCATGCGCTGGGTTTTTTGTTGGTGGTGGCGCCGCTGCGCCGCCCGTATTTTGTTAGTGGTGGCGCTACACGCCGCCCGTATTTTGTTAGTGGCGGCGCTACAGGCCGCCACGTGTCCCGACATTTTGTGTATAGTGGCGGGCTTCGTTGGCCTGGTAGCTCAGTCGGTAGAGCAGAGGATTGAAAATCCTTGTGTCGGTGGTTCGATTCCGCCCCAGGCCACCAAAAGATTCAAGCATTCAGCCCCGCCCGGTATTTACTGCGGCGGGGTTTTTGCTTTCTGGCGCGCCAATCGCCAGACACGCTTGCGGCAACTCCCCGCGCCGGCAGCGCTCGCAGTACATGCGCCATTCGCCATTCGCGAATTGCGAATGGCGAATGGCGACATCCATATTGCCCTTCTGGCCCGCCGCATTTCGCGATATCGTGACATGCCGCCGTTTCGCAGTCGATCCCAAGCAACCGCAAATCCGTCCCCCACCACGGAGTCGCAACATGCGCGCACGCGCACGAATCCTCTTCTGGCTGTTTGGCCTGGTGCTGGGGTGGGCGCGTGTGGCGCTTGCAGCGGAAACGCCGGCGCCTGCCGCGCCGCCCGCCGCGATCCAGATGGCCGAGATTCCGCTGCGGGCGGACACGGATTTGCGATACGCCGAGGGCGTATTGCAGCGCGCGGCGACGGCGGATCCGTTGAGCGCGCTGATGCCGCCGCTCGATGCCATCGCCAAGTCCGCGGACGAAAAGCTCTACGAATTCCAGCCGGCCCAGCTGCGCAACTTTCCCATCATGCGGCTGGAAAGCCTGGAGCGGCACTGGCTCTTTGACGTGCGGCGGCTGGCGCGCTGGCGGGCCGACATGCGGCAGGCGACGGCCTGGTACGCCAGCGACGCGGCCGAGCTGCTGCGCCGGCGCACGGCCTGGCAGGCGATCAAGGACGCGCCGGGCGCGGCGGGGCTGCCGGCGGCATTGGCCGACCGCGTCGACGTGGTGATCGCGCAGTTGCTGGCGGCCAGCCAGGCGCTGTCCGTGCCGCTGTCGCGCCAGGTCGAACTGGAACAGCGGGCCAACGCGATCGAGGAACAGATCAAGGCAGGCCAGCGTCAGGTGATGGAGGCGATCAGCTATGTCGATGCGCGGCTCCTGCGCGTGGATTCGCCGCCGCTCTGGGCATTGGACTGGTCCGGAAGATCCGACCAGGACACCATGACCCTTTTGCGCCAAGGTCTGGACATCGAGGTCCGCTTCGCGCGCGACTACGGCGCCGCCGGCGCCAGCAATCAGCGCGCGCTGCACACGTTGCAACTGCTGCTGCTGCCGCTGCTGATCTGGCTGGCCAGAAAAAGCCGCAACGCCATCCGCACCGGCGTCATGAGCGAAACCGCTGCCGGTGTGCTCGGGCGGCCCATCTCCACATGGGTCCTGTTGTCGATGATGGGCGTGCTGGCCCTGGAGCCGGACGCGCCGTTGATGGTGCAGCAGATCGCCCTGGTGCTGGCGGCGGTGCCGGTGCTGCGCCTGCTTCCACCCGCCAGCCGACGGCATCTGGATCATTGGCCGCGCGTCATCACCGCGCTCTTCCTTGCCGAGCGGCTGGGCTTCCTGTTCCTGGCCAACACCCTCTTCTATCGGCTGTCGACCGTGGCGGCGGCGGTGGCGGCCCTGACGGCCATTTTGTGGCTGCTGGCGCGCGGACGGCGCCAGACCTATCCGCCCGGTTCCGAGCGGCTGGTGCGCGCCTTGCGCGCCGTCGCCTGGTGCGCGGCAGCCCTGTTGTGCGTGTCGCTGGGCGCGAACCTCATCGGCAATGTGTCGTTGTCCGAGATGCTGACCAGCGGCATCATCGGCAGCGGCTACTTCGGGCTGGTGCTGTACGCGGGCGTGACCGTCATCATCACGCTGCTGCAGCTTCTGCTGGCCCGTCAGGGCATTTCGCGCTTCCGGCTGGCGCGCGAACACGCGCCGCCGCTGGTGCTGCTGCTGATCCGCCTTGTCAGCGCCGCCGCGATCGTGGGCTGGGCGGTCTACACCATGGACCGCTTCCGCGTCCTGCGCGCCACTTACGCCTTCGTGACGCAGGTGCTGTCCTACACGCTGGAAGTCGGCGAAGTCTCGATCAGCCTGGGCAACATCCTGGTCTTCGCGATCTCGGTCGTGATTGCCTTCTGGGCCGCGCGCGCGGTGCGCCTCATCCTGCACGACGAGGTCCTGACCCGCATGTCGCTGCCGCGTGGCGTCGGCAACAGCATCGCCTCGCTGTCGTACTACCTGGTGCTGCTGCTGGGTTTGGGCATCGCCCTGTCTGCCGCGGGTTTCCAGACCAGCCAGCTCACCATCGTGTTCGGCGCCTTGGGCGTGGGCATCGGCTTTGGCCTGCAAGGCGTGGTGAACAACTTCGTGTCGGGTCTGATCCTGATGTTCGAACGGCCGATCCAGCCGGGCGATGTCGTGGAGATCGGCGGCACGTCGGGCCAGGTAAGGGATATCGGCATGCGCGCCACCCGCATCAAGACGTTCGACGGCGCCGACGTGATCGTCCCGAACGGCACGCTGCTGTCCGACAAGCTGACCAACTGGACGATGCTGGACCGCAGCCGCAGGATCGAGATCAGCATCGGCCTGGCCTACGGCACCGACCCGCGGCAGGTGCTCGCGCTGCTGGACGACGTCGCGCGGCAGACGCCGGGCGTGGTCACGGAGCCTGCGCCCATGGTGCTCTTCATGGGCTTTGGCGCCAGCACGCTGGATTTCAGCTTGCGCGCGTGGACCTACGACTTCGACCGGTGGATCGAGATCCGCAGCGACATGCTGGCGCGGATGTACGACGCGCTGCGGGACGCGGGCATCCAGATCCCCTTTCCGCAGCGGGACCTGCATTTGCGCAGTGTTTCGGAAGAAGCTGGCCGTGCGCTCCACGCGGCCTGGCCGGCCGACCCGCACGGGCCTGGCCCCGCGCGAACCGGCAGCCGGGACGGCGGCCAGCCGTCAGGGGCTTGAGCGGCCGGTTGCGCGCACGCATGAGCGCCCATGCCGCCCGGCCCGCCGGTTCACTCCCCAGCCATCACCGGCACCGTCAGCCCATTCTTCACCCGGCTCATCACCACCAGCGTCGAAAACCGCTTCACGTTGGGATTGCCCCAGAAATGGCGCTGCGCGAACACCTCATATTCCGCCATGTCGCGCATGGTGAGGGTCAGCACGAAGTCGACCTCACCCGTGACCGACAGGCATTGCATGATCTCGGGCGCGGTCTGCATGGCGCGCTTGAACTGGTCGAGCTTGTCGGCGCGCTCGCTTTCCAGCGACACCAGCACCACCATCGTGATCCCGCGTCCCACGGCCGCGGGGTCCACGACGGACACGTCGGCCGTCACCACCTTGGAGTCGCGCAGCCGCTTCATGCGGCGCAGGCAGGACACGGGCGACAGGTTCACGCGTTGCGCGACGTCCTGGCTGGTTCGTTGGTTGTCTTCCTGCAGGCTTTGCAGGATCTGCAGGTCGAAATCGTCTAGTTCCATGGGGCGCTCGGAACGCTTTTTAGGTGAAACATCGGGCGGGATGCGGGTATCGGCCGATTCTAATCGTGGCCGCGACGCAAACCGTCGAGAATTCGACGGGAAACTTCATTTCGAGCGTGCCGGACGCAGGAATTATTCAAGCCGCTTGCTTACACTGGGAGCCCTCCGCCCGCGCCGCCGGGAATTTCCACGCAGCACCCTGCAATGCCGTCACTCCAGCTTTTCCTGCTGTTCCTGGCCGCCGACGCGGCCTTGAAGCTCACGCCCGGCCCCGACATGGCCCTCACGCTGTCGCGCGGCATGACGCAAGGGTTTCGGCCCGCCTTCCATAGCGTGCTGGGCAACGTGGCCGCCGGTTTCATCCAGGTTCCGGCCGTGGTGCTGGGCCTGGCTTCCGTGCTGCGAACCTTTCCCACGCTTTTCGTCGGCATCAAGGCGGCGGGCGGCCTGTATCTGGGGTACCTGGGCATCAAGGCGATGATCCGGTGCGCGAACGCCGCCGAGGTATCGCTGGCGGCCCGGCCGGGCGACGCGCGCGACGCCTTCTGGCAGGGCTTCATCACCAACCTGCTCAATCCGAAGGTGCTGCTCTTCATGATCGCCTTCCTGCCGCAGTTCACCTCGCCGGACAATGGGCCGGTCTGGATCCAGATGCTGGTGCTGGGCATCACGATGAAAGCGCTCAGCCTGCCCTATGGCAGCTGCTTTGCGTACGGCGCGTCGCGCATCCGCGGCTGGGTCGCGCGCAATCCCTGGTTCCTGCGCGCGCAGCAGGGCATTCTGGGCGCGATCATGCTGGGGCTGGCGATCTACGTGCTGGTTTCCACCGCGATGAATCCGCAGCCCTGACCGTCCACGCCACATCCCTGACACAAGCGTTTTTGCACAAACCCCGCCTTCCATGACCGCCGCCACCTTGAACAACGGACACAACAGCGCCACGTCCACCCTGCTTCCCACCCTGTCGCTGATCGGCGCCATGGCCTCGCTATGTGTGGGCACGTCGTTCGCGAAATCGCTGTTTCCGGAAGTGGGCGCACAAGGCACCACCGCGTATCGCATCGTCATCGGCGCCATCATCCTCTTGGCCTTCTGGCGGCCGTGGCGCTTTCCGCTGACGCGCGTCAACGCCGCGAAGATCGCCCTGTACGGCGTGACGCTGGCGTGCATGAACCTGCTGTTCTACATGGCGCTGAAAACGCTGCCGCTGGGCATTGCCATCGCCATCGAATTCACGGGACCGCTGACGCTGGCTGTGGTGCTGTCACGGCGCGCCATCGACTTTGTGTGGATCGCCTGCGCGCTGGCCGGCCTGATCCTGCTCATTCCCACCGGCCAGTCCGTCCACGACCTCGATCCGCAAGGCATCGCGTACGCGCTGGGGGCAGCGGTGTGCTGGGCGCTGTACATCATCTTCGGCAAGATGGCCGGCAACGTGCATGGCGGCCAGGCGACATCGCTGGGTCTGCTGGCGGCCGCGATGGTCGCCCTGCCCGTCGGCGCGGCGCACGCGGGCATGGCGCTGCTGGATCCCAAACTGATTCTGGCGGGCGTGGCCGTCGGCATCCTGTCCAGCGCACTTCCCTATTCGCTGGAAATGGTGGCGCTGCGTCGGCTGCCGCAAAAGACGTTCGGCGTGCTGCTGAGCATGGAGCCGGCGATGGGCGCACTGGCCGGGGTCGTCGTGCTGAACGAACACCTGTCGCAGACGCAATGGCTGGCGATCGGCGGCATCATCATCGCCTCCGCCGGCTGCGCCGCGACGGCGCAGCGCAGCCGCAAGGCGCCGATTCCCGCGCCGGATTGATCCGCCATCAACCAAAGCCCGGCTCGCGCTGCGGCAGCGACAACGGGTCGAAGTCTTCCCAGTGGTTGTTGCGCCAGCGGCCGTTGGCGTGCTCCACGTCGGCGCCTCCGGCATCGCGCAGAATGCGGCATGCCAGGATCTCGCGCTGCGGCCTGACACGCACGGCGACCATGACCCCGGCCTGACGGATCTCGGCATGAGAGTCGGGATTGAAGTGGCCGTGCTGCGTGGTGCCGTGCCCAGTCACCCAAAGCGCGCCGAACAGCGACCCGAGGTACGCGCCCACACCCGCCGCGGCCAGGATTGCGGCAGTGGAGTCGCTGAGTTCCGCCGCGACGAATCCGCCGAACACGGCAAACACGGCCCCCACGCCGCCCGCGCCCAGATAGGCGCCCATGTCGGCGCGCCCTGCGTCCGGGTCGGAACGCCGGTCGCCACCATAGGGAAAGCGGCCGTGCTCGCCGGCGGGATTGACGTAGAAGGTATGGATATCCCAGTCGGGAAAGCCGCTGGTGGCAAGGCGGCTGGCGGCGGCCTTGGCGGCTTCAAAGCCCTCGAAGCGGGCAGCTACGATCAAAGACATGGCAGTCTCCTCGCCCGCGGTCCGGGCCGGATGCGCATCGTTTCATCGTACGCCCGCCCCGCCGCCGTGCACGCCGGCGTTACACCTTGCGGCGGCTGTTACCCGGCCCTCTGTTACCCAAACCCTTCTCACCCAGCGCCGAGTCCCGTTTACGCCTTGCCCGGCAACGCGTCACCCCGGCCCCTTATTCCGCGGAAAGCCCCTTGCCCTGAATGACCGCGCCCCAGCGTTCGTGCTCCTGCCGCGTGTACGCGCGAAACGCATCGGGCGAGCTGCCGGTCGGCTCCAACCCCTGCAGCGTCAACTGCCTGACGACATCCGGCGATGTCAGCGCCTGCCGGATCGCCTGACTGAGCTTTTCCACGATGGGCGCGGGCGTGCCGGCCGGCGCGACCACGCCCTGCCAGGCCGCCGCCTCGAAGATCGGCCCGCCGGCCTCCGCAAATGTCGGTACGCCCGGCAGTTGCGCAGACCGTTTGGCGGACGGCACGGCAATCGCGCGCAGCCTGCCCGCCTGGATCAGCGGCCGGGCGGCGGCCAGGTCCGCCATCATCAGCGGCACCACGCCCGCGGCGACGTCCTGCAGCGCGGGCGGCGACCCTTTGTACGGCACCGCGGTCGCGCGGCCGCCGACGGTTTCCATGAACAGTTCCATCGCCAGATAATGCGGACTGCCCACGCCCAGCGACGCATAGCTGCCCGGCGGCTCGCGTTTCAGGTAGGTCTTCACGTCGTCCAGCGTGTGCAGGCCCGAATCCGGCGCCGCGACCAGCACGATGGGCAGCGCCACCAGCGTGGACACCGGCGTCAGTTGCTGCTGCGGATCGTAGGGCAGATCGTCGTACAGCCACGGGTTGAGCGCCAGCGTGCTCATGCCCGCGGTCAGCACCGTGTAGCCGTCCGGCTGGGCGCGCGCGGCCTCCTGCGCGGCGACGATGGTGGCGGCGCCCGGGCGGTTCTCCACCACCACCGGCTGCCCCAGCGACTGGCCGACATGCCGGGCCACGATGCGGGTCGCCAGATCGCTGCCGCCTCCCGCGCTGAACGGCACCAACCACCGGATGGGCCGATCGGGATAGTCGGCCGCCCACGACGCAGCCGGCATGGCCGCGGCCAGCGCCGCCGAAAACAGCATGCGCAGCACGCCCTGGAACATGACGCTCACTCCTTTTGAACTTCAAATGCGGGATTGTGGCCGATCAGGCGCGCGCGGCGCTCAGCCAGCGCAGGCCGGCCGACGTGGAACCTGCAGGACGGTACTCGCAGCCGATCCAGCCGGTGTACTGCAACTCGCGCAGCACGCCGAAAACCCAGCCGTAATCGAGTTCGCCCCGGTCCGGCTCCTGGCGCAGCGGCACGCCGGCGATCTGCAGGTGGCCCACGCGCCCCGTGGGCAGGTACTCGCGCAGCTTGGCGGTGACATCGCCCTCGACGATCTGGCAGTGGTACAGGTCCATCTGCACTTTCAGGTTGGGCGCATTGACCGCCTGCACGACGGCGTGCGCGTCCTCCTGGCGGTTCAGGAAATAGCCGGGGATGTCGCGCGTGTTGATCGGCTCGATCAGCAGCGTGACGCCGGCCGAGCGCGCCTCGCGCGCGGCCCAGTCGAGATTGGCGTGATAGTAGTCCAGCATCGCCTCGCGCGAGGCATCAGGCGGCGCCACGCCCGCCATCACATGCACGTTGGAACAAGACAACGCGGTGGCATAACAGAGGGCCTGCTCGATGCCGGCCTGGAACTCGGCCTGCCGGCCCGGCAGGGCCGCCAGCCCGCGATCGCCTTGCGCGCTGATGCCGGGCGGCGCATTGAACAGCACCTGCGCCACCCCGGCGGCGTCCATGCGCTCGCGCACGAACGCGGCGGGCGCTTCATAGGGAAACATGCACTCCACGCCCGCGTAGCCGTCGGCCGCGGCCGCCGCATAGCGGTCCAGGAACGCATGTTCCGTGTACATCATCGACAGATTGGCGGCGAACTTCAGCATGGCGGGCTCCTGGCGCGGGATGCCGCCGCGGACAGCGGCACCCGCCGAAAATAGCACAGCCCGCCGCCGCACCCAACCGGGTCAGTACGTCATGCGCACGCCCAGCAGCACGCTGCGGCCGGGCAGCGGCGCAACCGTCGAGATGAACGAGGCGTGGTTGTAAGCCAGCTTGTTCAGCAGGTTGGTGCCGCGCAGGAAGACCTCGTAGCCCGTGGCGCCGTACTGGCCGCGATAGGCCACCACCGCGTTGACCATGTTGTAGCCCGGCGTGGTGTCTTCATAGGCCGCAATGTCCTTCTGCGCGAACACGCGTGCGTATTCGACGCCGCCCGACCACTCTTGCCACTTGAAGTTGCCGCGCACGCCCGCACGTCCGGCCGGAATGCGCGGCAGATTGCCGTCGCCGCCCGTGAGCTTGCCGCGCACGTAGTCGCCGAACACCGCCGCCGAGAAGATCGGCGTGAACTGGTGCCGCAACTCGCCTTCCACGCCCGTGAATTCCGCATCCTGCTGCGTGTATTCGATCAGGCGGAAGTCCTCGTAGCGATCCAGCGTGTTAGCGTAGATGTAGTTCTTCACGCGGTTGTGGAACACGCTGGCAGAGAACGTCGTGTCGCCCGAATGCTTGCGCAGCGTCAGGTCGATGTTGTGCGAGGTTTCGCGCGTCAGGTCTGGATTACCCAGTTCATACGTATTGGTGGCGATGTGGATGCCGTCCGCATACAGCTCCTGCGCGTTGGGCAGGCGCTGCGAGCGCGACAGCGACAGCGCCACGGAATACTGCGGCGCAAAGTCCCAGATCGCGGCGGCCGACAGCGACGTGCCCGACAGACTGCTGCGCGGCGCGCCGCCCGACGGCGACACGCGCTGCCAGTCCTGACGCGCGCCCAGCTCGAAGCGCCAGTCGTTCAACTGGTATTCCTCCAGCAGGAACACGCCGTTCGAACGCGTCTTGCTCGGCGGCAGGAATGCCTCTTCGCCTTCGGCGCTGAAATCGCTGTATGCGTTCTGCAGGCCGATCACGCCGCGCCAGCCGGCGATGGGCTTGTGCTGCAGTTCCACCCGCATGTCGTAGCCCTTGTTCTTGAAACGCGTGCCGACCTCGCCGCCCTCGATCTCGTCGTGCTGGTAATCCGTCAGGCCACCGCGGAATCGGATCTTCTCGAAGCCTGCGAACGGATCCTGGTATTCGGCGCGCAGGTCCATCCGGTTGCTGCGCAGCTTCACGTAGGGCACGCCGCCATGTTCGTGATCGTGGTCGTGGTCGTGGTCGTGGCCTTCCTCGCCTTCGTCCCCATGGTCGTGGTCATGGCCGCCGCAATGCAGATGCGTGCCGTGCGGATGGCAGCCTTCGTATTCGTGGTTGTGGCCGGGCAGGCCGTATTCGCTTTGCAGGTGCGTGAACGCCACGCCCACGTAGCCGCGCGGCGTGATCCACGACATGCCGACCGAGCCCTGCGTGGACTCGCTGTACGAGCCTTCCAGCTTGCCGCCGGGCCAGTCCGGCTCGTCGTAGTCCCTGGTGCGGCGCTTCATGCCTTCGACGCGCACCGCGAACTGGCCCTCGCCCGCCGTGATGCCCACCGCGCCGGCGCGTTCCTTGGTGCCGGTGGCGCCGCGCAGTTCCGCTTCGGCCGCGATGCCCTTTTCCGGCACTTCGGTCGGAATCTTCTTGTCGATCACGTTCACCACGCCGCCGATCGCGCCGCCGCCGTACAGCAGCGTGGCCGGGCCGCGCAGCACTTCGATGCGGTCGGCCAGCAGCGGCTCGACGGTCACCGCATGGTCGGGCGAGATGGCCGAGGCATCCATCACTTCGGACCCATCGGACAGCACCTTCACGCGCGGCGCGGTCTGTCCGCGGATCACCGGACGGCTGGCGCCGCCGCCGAACGTGTCGCTGTTGACGCCCGGCAGGTTCTTGAGCGTTTCGCCCAGCGTGCCGTTGCGCTGCTCGATCAACGCATCGCCTTCCAGCACCGAGGCCGGCAGCGTGGTGCTGTTCAGGTCCAGCCCCAGCGGATTCGCGGAGACCGTGATCGGCGCCACGGTCTGCGTGCGGGTCTCGCCTTCGGTCTGCGCCTGGGCGACGGGCGCCATCAGCATCAGCGAGCACACCAGCGGCTTCAAGGGCGCCCGGCCAACCGCTCGAACGCGCGATGCTTTGCCGCGCGCTTTCCCCATCCCCAGCTTCTTACCGTTCATCTTTACTCTCTCGGATGTTATATCATTACAAACCAGCAGGCGGATGATATAACATTTCACTACGCATGCAGCACCGTCCGGAAACGAAAAAGCGCGATTCCCCTGCAGGAATCGCGCCTCGATGTCGCGGTCAGTGGCGCAAACGCGGGGAATGACGCCCCGCGCCCTATCAACCCGCCTTGAACTCCTTGTTCCAGAACTCCAGCATCTCCGCCTTCTTCTCGGTCAATCCCTTCAGGTCGTACGCGTGCAGCAGCTTGACCTCGGCATCCGAGAAGCCCACGCGCTTCAATGCCTCGGGCAGCGACGCGTTGGTGACGGTGGGCGCGTAGCCCATCTTTTCCGCAAAGCCGATCTGGCCCTGGGGATCGAGCATGGCGTTCAGGTACGCCCACGCCGCGTCCTTGTTGCGGCTGTTCTTGGCGACGGCGGCTTCAAACGACACCGGCACCGATCCTTCCTTCGGAATCACGAAGCCCAGTGGCAGTCCGCTGTCCTTCCATTGCAGCGCACGCGCCTTCCACATGACGGCGATCGCGATTTCGCCGGACTTGAAGGCGGCCGCGACGGCTTCATTGGACGGGTAGATGCGCGGCGCGTTCGGCTTGAGCTTGGCCAGGAACCGCTTGCCGCCCTCGTAGTCCTTGGTGGTGCCGCCCGCGCCCAGTCCCACGAAGACCGAGTTGTAGAGATAAAGAATGTCGGAGAAGCCGACCTGGCCCTTCCACTTGGGATCCAGCAGCACCTGCAGCGAATCGGGCGGCGTCGGGAATTTCTCGGTGTTGTAGACCAGCGTCATCGCGCTGAAGATGTGCGGAATCGAGTACGGCGTCTTCAGCGTGTCGATCGCGTTGGCCAGGTTGGGCAGCTTCTTGACGTCCAGGGGCTCCAGCGTGCCGGAGCGCTCGGCGTCATACATGTCGACTTCACCCAGCAGCGCCACGTCCATGCTCCCGCGGCGCGAGTTCTTTTCGGCGCGCAGCTTGGTGACGCGGCCCACGGCGTTGCCCGTGTCGTAGACCACCTTCACGTCCTGCTTGGCGACGATGGGATTGATGATCTGCTGCAGCAGGTTCTGGTAGTCGCCGCCCCAGGTGCCGACCACGATTTCCTTTTCGGCGGCGTGGGCCATGCCGGGCAGCCAGCCCAGGGCGGGCGCAAGCGCCAGGCCGGAGGCGGTCTTGATGAAGCCACGGCGATTCAGGTTTTTCTCTTGCATGACAACCTCGTATCGAAAAGAACTGACGACTAGCTACGAAGCACCGCGCGACACGCCAGTCTGGCCGCGCGGCCTTGGATTCAACGATATTCAGACCAGCATGTCGACCGGCGCATGCGGCGCGGAGGCACGGATTTCCTCGGCCTCGATGTCGCGCGCAATCACGATGATCGCGTCGCGCGCATCCGGCTGCCGCGTCAGCCGCTGCGGCAGGCTGAAGGTCGAGCCGACGGACTGGATCAAGATGGGTTCCTCGCAATCGCTGACGCGCACCACGGCTTTGACGCGCAGCAGGCGGTCGCCGCAGAGCCCGGCCAGGTTGTCCAGCCATTCGGAAAAATCGGTCCAGCTGATGCCGGGCTGCGCGCGCGCCGCCATCACGCGGATGCGCGGATGCGCCGCGCCCTGCCCGCCTGCCGACAGCATCCGCGCCGCCAGCCCCGCCAGGTCGGACGTGCCTTGCGACGGCGCGAACGCGGCCCGCACGGCGCGGGTGCGATCCGGTTCCGCGACAACGGCGGCCAGCGGATTCAGGGCCTCGGCACGCGCGGCGCGAGCGCCCAGCGCACCGGGCACGGCCGGCAGCAGATCGGTCTTGGTCAGCACGATGCGATGCGCCGCCCCGAACTGCGCCATCGCCTCATCCATCTCGGCCAGCGCGTCGGGATGACGCGCGCAATCGTCGGTGCAGACCACCGTCAGCCGCAGGCCGCGGCTGGCCAGTTCCGGATCCGCGAGCGACGCGATGATCGGGCCGGGCCGCGACAGCCCGCTGCATTCCAGGATGACGCGTTGCAAGGGGCCTTCGCCTTCGGGGCGGGGCGCGTCCAGCAGCGCGCTCAGCGTGTAGACCAGGTCGCTGCGCAGCGAGCAGCACACGCAGCCGTTGGCCATCAAGGTCATCGGCACGTTGTCGCTGTCGTTGGCCACGATGGCCCCGTCCACGCCAACCTCGCCGGCCTCGTTGACGATCACGCCGGTGTCACGCGATTCCGGATCGCGCAGGTAGTCCACCAGCAGCGTGGTCTTGCCGCTGCCTAGAAACCCACACAACAGGAACAGGTCGATGGCCATCAGGGTGCGTCCTCGCCCGTATCGCACGGCGATCCCGACGGTGCGCCGCCGGTCGGCGGACGCTCGCCATCCGGATCGTCGGCCCAGCTGTCGCGGACCATCGCGCGCACGTCGGCCAGCAGCTCGGCGGTGTCGTACACCACGCCCGACTTGATGGTGGTCTGCAGGCAGCGCTGCCATTCGACCTTGGCGGTGTCGTCGTTCAGCCGCATGGCGCCCGTGCCGAACAGCAGCTTGAAGTCGGTCAGCGGATTCTGGTCGTGGATCAGCAGGTCGGCGCGCTTCTGCACGTCGATGGAGCCGGTGTCGTCATCGATGCCCAGCAGCGCCGCGCTGTGCGACGTGGCCGCGCGCAAGACCTCGATGGGATGAAAGCCCGCTTCCTGCAGCAGCTCAAGTTCGCGGACGAAGCCGAATCCATAGATCTGGTAGATGAAGCCCGAATCGCTGCCCGCGCAGACGCGTCCGCCCAGGTTCTTGTATTCGTTGATGAACTGCATCCACAGCCGGTAGTTCTGCTTCCACTCGATCTCGTTGGTGGTGCTCCAGCGATACCAGTAGGCGCCGTGGCCGCCGCGCTGCGGCTGGAAGTATCGCCACACCGCCTTCCACGTGTACTCGTCGTGCCAGTCCGCGCGGCGCGCGCGCATCAGGTCGCGGTTGGCGTCGTAGATGTTGAAGGTGGGCACGAAGGTGTGGCCCAGTTCCAGGAACTCGTCCATGACCTGGCGCCACTTGGCCGACCCCGGCTGCGCGGCCTGCATGAAGGTCTGGCCGGCCACCGCAAAGCGGTAATACTCGTCGCTGTAGTTGTAGTCCGTCGGAAACGACTGCACGACGCGGTCTTCGAACAGCGCCTCGGGCAGGCCGTAATAGTGTTCGGAACTGGTCAGCCCCCAGCGCGCGGACTTCATCGCGTTCACGCGCGTCACCGCCATCTGCGCGTGATGGCAGCCCGAGCGCAGGCCCACCTTGGCCGCCTCGTCCAGCGCCGCTTCCATGATGGCGGGCGGGGCGCCGAAGAACTTGATGCCGTCCGCGCCGCGCGCGGCCAGCTTGCGCACCCATTCGCGGCCCTGCTCGGGCGTGTGGATGGTCTTGACGCGATCGTTCACCGCCGGGAACACGGAATGCACGATCATGCGCGGCGCGGCGATCTGGTTCGCGGCGGACAGCTCGCGCTGCTCCATCGTCCAGCCCAGGCCGCCCATCGCGCCCATTTCGCGCACGGTGGTGACGCCGTGCGCCAGCCACAGCTTGTAGATGTAGTCGGCGGGCGGCACGATGCCGCTCATGGCGTGATACGGCGTGCCGATGTGCGCGTGCGCGTCCACAAAGCCTGGCGTGACGAACTTGCCGTGGCAGTCGATCTCGTGGTCGCCCGGACCGGGCCGGCGCTTGGGATCGATGGCCTTGTGCGGCGTGCCCACATTGACCAGCGCCGTGATGCGATCGTTCTCGATCACGATGTCCACCGGCCCCCAAGGCGGCGCGCCGGTGCCGTCGATGATCGTGGCCCCGCGCAGGATCAGCCGCGGAAACGGTCCCAGGCCGCGGTCGCGCGGCGCGGGCGCCGAAGGCGGATGCCAGCCCTTGGCCGCATTGACGTCACGCGACTCTTCGCCGACGTCCGACTGCGAAAACGTGGGATCGCTCATGGCTCCTAGACTCCCAGCTCGTTGTGTTCGATGACGCCGCCCTTCATGATCAGGCCGATCTGCTCGCCCTGTCCCAGCAGGCACGACAGGTCCCGGTACGGATTGCCGTCCACCAGCAGCACGTCCGCCAGTGCCCCTTCCTGGATGCGGCCCAGCTGGCCGACCTGGTTCAGCACTTCGGCGGCGGTCGTGGTGGCGCACTGGATGACCTCCTGCGCGGACAGCACCTCGCGGCGGATGCGGAATTCGTCGCTCTGCAGGCGCTGGGACGGGCCCAGCAGATCCGACCCGTAGCCGATCTTCACGCCCGCCTTCTTGTAGATCTCAAGCGAATGCAGGCCCGCGGTGCGCACCGTCGCGATCTTCGCGACAGAGTCCGCCGGCAGGCCGTAATCGGCGCCTTCATTGGCAAGCGCCTCGTAGGTCACCAGCGTCGGCACCACGAACGCGCCCTTCTCGGCCATGAAGCGCGCCACGCGTTCGTCGACCAGATTGCCGTGCTCGATGGTGCGCACGCCGTTGCGGATGGCGCGCTCGATGGCGTCGGCGGTATAGGAATGCGCCATCACGTAGGTCTGGCGGCTGGCCGCCTCGTCGACGATGACGCGGATCTCTTCTTCCGAATAGCCAAAGGAGGCGATGGGATCGGTGGGCGAGGCCACGCCGCCCGAAGCCATCATCTTGATCTGGTCCGCACCCATCTGCAGTTCCTGGCGCACGGCCTTGCGCACGTCGTCGATGCCATCGGCGACGCGACCGATATCGCCCGCACGGAAGCAGCAGCCGCAGAAGCTCATGGGACGCAGGTGATCCGAGCGCGGACGCGGATCGCCGTGGCCGCCGGTCTGGCTGATGGCACGGCCCGAAATGAACAGGCGCGGTCCCTTGACCGTGCCTTCGTTGACCGCGTACTTCAGGCCCCAGCCCGCGCCGCCCGCGTCGCGCACGGTGGTGAAGCCCCGGCGCAGCATGGCGGCCATGATGGGCACCGCGCGCATCATCACCAGCGCGTCCGGCAGGACGCCCTGCGTACTCAGGTTCAACTGCGTGGCCAGGACGTGCACGTGCAGGTCGATCAGACCCGGCATCAGCGTGCGGCCCGCGGCGTCGATCACGCGCGCCGAGGACGCGCTGATCGGCTTGTCCGACACTTCCTTGATGACGCCATCCTCGACCAGCACGTGGTACCCCTCCAGCAGGTCGGACTGCAGGGGATCGAGCAGGTTCGCATTCTTGAACAGCACAGCAGACATGAGAATTTCCTTATCGGGGTATCCAGGTCAGGACGCCATCGTCTTGATATAGCGCCGGTGAATCAGCCAGTTCGAAAAGAGGGCAATGACAAGCGTGCCGCACACCAATATGACTGCGAGCGCCGCGCCGAACGGCCAGTTCGAGGCCTTGGTGATCTGGTCATACAGCGCCGGCGCCATCATGGTCAGCCCGGAACCGCCCAGCAGCACCGGCGTGGCGTACGCATTCATGCACAGGATGAACACCAGCATCGTTCCCGCGGCCACGCCTGGCGCGGCGATCGGCAGCACGATGCGGCGGAAGGTGGTGAAGAAGCTGGCGCCCACATTGCGCGCGGCCTCTTCCACCGACAGGTCCATGCCTTCCAGCACGCTTTGCAGCGTCAGGATCAGATACGGCATGACCACCGCAGTGGTGCCGATCACCACCGCCGTTGGCGTGTACATCAGCGTCAGCGGCTTATCGATGATGCCCAGCCCCTGCAACACGGCGTTGACCACGCCCGCATTGCCCAGCGCCACCATCCAGCCGGCCGCGCGCACCACGTTGCCCACCATCAGCGGAAACACCAGCAGGATCACGAACAGGCTCTTGTAGCGGCTTTGCGTGCGCGCCAGGAAGTACGCCACCGGAAAGCCCAGCACCAGCGCCAGGACCGTGCACAGCGCCGCGATGCCCAGCGTGGTGAAGAAGATGTCGCGGTAGTACGGGTCGCCAAAGAACTTGGCGTAGTTCTCGAACGTGAAGGCGGTCTGCATCATCTCGACCGGGTCGAAATGATTGAAGCTATAGCGCGCCAGCTGAAGGATGGGGATCATGATGATCACCAGCACCACCAGCGAGGCCGGAAAGGCCAGCCCTGGGCCCAGCCAGCGGCTGGGGCGTCCGTCCTGCGTTGCGGTCGTCATCGCGCCTCCTATTGCGTGAAGGCGACGCAGTCGTCGGGTTCGAAGCACGCATACACGCGCTCGCCGGCGGCGGGCGGCGCGGCGCGCGTGCCGGCATTGACGATCTGGCTGATCAGGCGGTCGCCGCCATCGAGCTGCACCCGCACCTCCAGCACCGATCCCAGGTACAACGACGATTCGATGACGCCGGGCAACGCATTGCCGCCAGACGGTTGCGCTTGCAGGCGTACACGTTCCGGCCGCACGCCCACATGCGTGGCATTGCCGCCGCCCGGCGCGGCGATGCGCTGGCCGGCCTTGGTTTCGAACTGGTCGTTGGCCTGGCCGCGTCCCGTGAAGACGTTCATCTTGCCCAAGAAGTCCGCCACGAACAGATTGGCCGGCCGCTCGTACAACGTGTCGGGCGCGCCCACCTGCTGCACGATGCCGTCGTGCATGATGGCCATGCGGTCGGCAATCGCCAGCGCTTCTTCCTGATCGTGGGTCACGAACACGGTGGTCAGGCCCAGGCGCCGTTGCAACGCGCGGATTTCCTCGCGCACTTCCAGGCGCAGCTTGGCGTCCAGATTCGACAACGGTTCGTCCAGCAGGAACACCTTGGGTTCGATCGCCAACGCCCGCGCAATCGCCACGCGCTGCTGCTGGCCGCCGGACAACTGGCGCGGATAGCGGTCGCGCAGTTCCGTCATGCGAACCATGTCCAGCACGCGCCGGATCTTTGCATCGCGATCAGCCTTGGGCACCTTGTGCATTTCCAGGCCGAACGCCACGTTCTCGGCCACCGTCATGTGCGGAAACAGCGCGTAGCGCTGGAACACCATGCCGGTGTCGCGCTTGTGCACCGGCAGCCGCGTGACGTCGGTTTCACCGATGCGGATGCGCCCTGCCGTGGGCGTGATGAAGCCGGCAATCATGCGCAGCGTGGTCGTCTTGCCGCAGCCGCTGGGTCCCAGAAAGGTGACCAGTTCGCCTTCGGCAATCTCCAGGGAAAAATCCGACACCGCGACCGCCGCGCCGAACTGCTTGCGGATGTTTTCGATTGAGACCTTCGCCATTTCTTACACCACCTGACTGAGTTTCACATAGCGGTCGGTCACAAGCATGATGATGCCCAACAGCAGGATTTGCACCGAGGCCACCGACGCGATCGTCGGGTCCAGGTTGAATTCGAGGTACTGCATGATCGCGATCGGCAGCGTGGTGCGCCCCGGGCCGACAAGCGACAGGGACAGCTCCAGGTTCTCGAATGACACGACAAAACTGAACAGCGCCGCGGCGACGATGGACGGCCGCAGCATCGGCAGTGTCACCCGCATGAAGGCCTTGGGCGCGCTTGCGCCCAGGTTGCGCGCGGCTTCCTCGATGGAGCCGTCCAGCCCGGCCATGCCCGCCGTCACAAGCCGCACGGTCCACGGGATGGTGAGGCACACGTGCGCAATGACCAGGCCGCCGAACGTGCCGACCAGATCCTGATCCAGCACGTTTTCAGCGCGCAGGTAAAAGAGATAGACGGCCACGCCCGCGACAATGCCGGGGATCAGCAGCGGCGACAGCAGCAGCGTGTTGACGCCCTTGCTGCCACTGAAGCGGTAACGCGCAATGGCCACCGCCGCCAGCACGCCCATCGTCACGCCGATGAACGCAGCCACCAGCGACACTTGCAGGCTGAAGATGAAGCCGTTGGCGAACGCGGGGTTTTCCCACGCCTTGACGTACCAGGAGAGCGTGTAGCCCGATGGCGGGAAATAGAGGATGGCGTCCTTGAAGAAGCTCAGCCAGACCACCAGCACGATGGGGCTGAGCATGAACGCATACATGAGAACCACGAAAACGCGGTGCAGCCACGTGGCCCACGGGATCACGCGCAATGGCTTTTCCCGCGAGGCTGCGACGGCTGAGTCCAAAGGAGGCGCACTATGCAAATCCGGTTCCTTTCAGCAACTGCCGGCTTGGTTTGAAACTCCTCCGAAGACTCTGCGGTCCCTACGGTTAACCAAAGCATATCGACGGGTTGCTGCACCGCTCAAGTAGGGATAACCCACGTCGCGCCAGAACTCGCGGGTTGTCCCTGCGGTAGCTCCGATGACGGCGCAACCCACTGCGGCGCAACGCCGCCGCAGGTGCTACCCGTAACCCGGCGCGCTGCTACCCGGCAGCCTGCAGGCCGCACACCGCTTGCAGCACCGCCACGCGGCTCTGGCCCAGCACCATGCCTTGCCAATCTTCCTGGCCGCAGTAAAACGCGTCGCGTGTGGCCTGCAGGATGTCCTGTTGCAAGGCATCGCTGGCGTCGGGATGCGCGCGCAGCCAATTGCGTCCCCGCAGCGCGTGCACCACCTCGTCCCAAGGCTTGGTGCCGAACTCCAGCGCCATCAATGTCGGTTCCGACGCGGGGCAGGCGTCGTAGATGAGACCCGCGAGATGGCCCGTGATGTCCACCGAGGCCGAGCTGCCTTGATACGGCACGGCGATATCGCTGCCCCACCACTGCCGGGCGCGCGCCACTTCCGTGTCGTCACGCCGGCCGGCGTAGATCTTCTCGCCGTGACCGCGCGGCCCCAGGCCCGTGTGCACGTCGATCCAGCCGATGTGCGCGTGGCGGCTGGCGTGGGTTCGCAGGATCTCGCGCAGCGTCAGTAGCGACGGCGAATGCCCCGCGCCGCCATAGAACAGGCCATCCGGATGCGTGTACTGGCCGCGCGACACCGCCTGCGTCGTGGCGGCCAGGCCGTGCGTTTCGATATGGCGGGCGATGGCCTGGCGGTTCTGCTCCGTGGGCGGCCATTCCTGCGGCAACAGCAGCTCGTGGATCTCGCCATAGCCCGGATTGGCCGGGAGCGCGCGGCCGTCGAAGGGCTGGGCATTGCGGTTCAGGTCGACGTTGCCTTCGTCCGTGCGCGCAATCCACGAGAAACCGTACGGGTTCACGGCGTGCACCAGCAGCAGCGCCACGCCCGCCTGCCGCGCGCGTTCCAGGATCGGCGCGTCATCCAGCAGCGCAAGCTGGCAACCTGATCCGCAGAAGCCCTCCACGCCGTGCGTGGCCGACGTCACGATCAGGAGCCGCTGCGCGTCGGCATCGCCGATCAGCGCCACGTCGGTGGCCAGCGGCTCGCCCTGGCTGCCCACGGCCGCGATGCCGTACGACGCAACCTGCGTAGCCAGCGGCGCGGCGGCCGCCAGGAAGCGTTCGCGCGCCTGGGCGTAGCTGCTGGAAAAGTAGCGGTCAACGGATTGCATGTCAGGGCTCCTGGCTGTCGATGTCATGGCCGGTACGGTCCTGAATCCAGAACAGCACCACGGTGGAAAGCGTCACGGTGACCATCAAGTACCACGCGGGCGCCATCGGATTGCCGGTCACGTGCAGCAGCCAGGTCACGAAGAATTGCGCAAAGCCGCCAAAGACCGAGATGCCCAGACCGTACACCACGGACATGCCCGTGGTGCGCACGGCCTTCGGAAACAGTTCGGGCAGCATCGTGATGACGGGCGCGGTCTGCAGCGCCAGCAGCACGGCCAGCAAGGCGATGACCGTCATCAGCCGCCCGGTGCTGGGCGCCGACACCAGCCATTGGAAGCACGGCAGCAGCACGCAGACCGTCACGGCGCGCGACCAGAAGATCACCCGCTTGCGCCCCACGCGGTCCGCCAGCATGCCGACGAACGGCGCCAGCGCGAAACCGATCGCGCCCAGCACGACACTGGCAAACAGCGTGGACGTGGCAGGCAGGCCGAGTTCCTTGGTGGCGTAAGCCGGCATGTAGAAGCCGATGATCTGCGCGCACACCATGCCGCCGATCACGAGCAGGATGCCCTTGACGATCGTGAGCTTGTGGTCGGCAAAGACGCGCCGCAGCGGCTGGTGGCCGGCGGCGGTGGTTCTGGCGCCGGCGGCAGGCGCGGGTTCCAGCGTTTCCTCCAGATTGCGGCGGATGTAGGCGCCCACCGGCACCGTCAGAATGCCGATCACGAACGGCACCCGCCAGCCCCAGGCCTGCATTTCTTCCTTAGTCAGCGCCGCCGTCAGGATCGCCACGGTCAGCGCGCCCAGCATCACGCCGAGCGACTGGCTGCCGAACTGCCAGCTCGAATAGAAGCCGCGCTTGCCGGGCGGCGCGTGTTCCACCAGCAGCGTGGTCGAGGCGCCGACCTCGCCGCCCGCCGCGAAGCCCTGGATCAGCCGCGCCAGCACCATCAGCACGGGCCCCAGCACGCCCATCTGCGCATGGGTCGGCGCCACGGCGATGAGCGCACAGCCCAGGCCCATCAGCCACAGCGTCAGCGTCATGGCCGCGCGGCGGCCGTGCCGGTCCGCGTACGAGCCGATCAGCATGCCGCCCACGGGCCGCATCAGAAAGCCCACGCCGAAGGTGGCGGTGGTCAGCAGCAACTGGCCGTAGCCGGATGCCGCGGGAAAGAAGAGCGGCCCGATGACCAGCATCAGGAACGTGAAGACGGTGAAGTCGAAGAACTCGAGCGCGTTGCCGATGGTGGTGCCGGCAATGACGCGGCGGCGCATCGACGGCGTGTACAACCCCGGGCCGCCTGCGGCGATGGCAATAGACATTGTTTTCCCCTTGATGTCCGGTGCGGGGCCGCCGGTCCGTGCGTCCGGATCGCTTTGCGCGCCCCACCGCCGTGAATATACGGATGGCGCACGATAAGCAAAAGACAGTATTTTTGTCGCGATGAGCACTTTTGCTTATAGCCCTGCCCGCCCAATCCGGAACGACTTGCCCATGAACCTGCGCCAACTCCGCGCCTTTGTGCTGATTGCCGAGCATCGCAGCATCCGTGCCGCGGCGCGGGCGCTCTTTGTCACCCAGCCCGCCGCCACCCGCAGCCTGCGGGAGCTGGAGCAGAGCGTGGGCGCGGAGCTGGTGCGCCGCAGCGTCAAGGGCGTGGAACTGACCACTTACGGGGAAGCGTTATACAAGCGCGCCGTGCTGATCCTGCAGGAAGCCCGCAAGGCGCAAGAGGAGATCGGCCAGATGCGCGACGGCGAAGGCGGAACGCTGAACCTGGCCATCAGTTCCGCGGCGCTGACGGTCCTGCCCGCCGCGCTGGCCGCGTTTCGCGCACGCATGCCGCGCGTCTCGGTGGCCTTCAACGAGGTCGCGCCGCCCTACAGCCACGAGCAGCTGGAATCCGGCCGCTACGACTTCCTGGTGCAGACCGAATACGACGGCGACATCGACGACGGGTTTGCGCGGACCACGCTGTTCACGCTGCCGCTGGCGGTGGGCGCGCGCGCGGGCCATCCGCTGCGCGGTGCGCGCACGCTGGCCGAGCTGCACGATGCGCTATGGCTGCTGCCGGGCAATATTCAAGCCCCCGCGAACCTGCTGCGGCTGGCGTTCGACGCCCATGGGTTGCCGCCCCCGCGCGACGTGATTCCCTGCCAGTCCATCGCGGTGGCGCTGGCTATCATTGCGGAGAGCGACGCGCTGGGCATCTTCGTGCGCAATCTTTTCGATCATCAGTTGCTGCCGCGCGGGTTACGCATGGTCCGTCTGGATCATCCGCTGCCCGCGGCGCGCGTGTCGGTCCTGACGCGTGCCGACTCGCCCCCAACACCGGCCGCGCAATGCTTCATGCATTGCCTCCTGGACGCGCAGGCAGCCCATGCCGACGGCACCTAAGCGAACCCGCCGATAGACCGGGTTACTATTGCCGATGGCCCCGCCGATGACGTCGAGACGGGCCTTTTTGTTTCTCCCCCCACTCCCCGTCCATGGCGTTTCCCCGACTTCCCGCTGTTCCCACCCTGACCGACACGGTCGCCAAACGTCTGCTCGCCGAGATCGACGAAGGACGCGTGCTGCCCGGTGAAAAGCTGCCCACGGAATCCGCGCTGGCCGAACAGTTTGGCGTCAGCCGCACGGTGATCCGCGAAGCCGTGTCGCGGCTGCGCCAGGATGGCGTGGTTGAAGCGCGGCAAGGCAGCGGCGTCTTCGTCACCGGGCACTCTGGCAACCGGGCGCTGCGGATCGACGCGGCCGAGCTCTCGTCGCTGGAGGCCGTGCTGCATATCGTGGATCTGCGCCGCGCCCTGGAAACCGAAGTGGCGGCGCAAGCCGCCGCCAGCCGCAAGAAGCAGGACATGGTGGAGATCGACGCGGCGCTGGCTGCGATCTCGCAGGCCGTGGACAACGGCGGAGATGGCGTGAAGGAAGATGTGGCCTTTCACCGCAGCATTGCGCGCGCCACCGGCAACCCGTACTTTCTGACCACCCTTGCGTTCGTCAGCCAGTTCCTGGAAGCCGCCACACGCGTCACCCGCGGCAACGAGGCGCGCCATGCAAATCTGATGCGCGACGTATTGCAGGAACACATCGCCATCGTCGAAGCCATCCGGCGCAAGGATGTGGACGGCGCCCGGGAAGCCGCCCGCATTCACATGGTCAATGCCGCCAAGCGGTTGAGCCAGGCGCACCGCTGAGCCGGACTGAAGCGCTATATCGGACTGCACCGCCCCGGACTGCACCGCCCCGGCCTGCACAGGCCGCTAGCGAAACGCCTTCGTGAAAAAATCCCGGCTGCCGAAGTTGCCGGACTTCAGCGCGATGCTGATGTCGGCCTGCGCCACCGGCGCATAACCGGCGCACCACGGCACGCCCGGATCGATCTGGTCGCCGATCGTGATCTGCTCCAGGCCCAGCGCCTGCACCACCGCGCCCGAGGTCTCGCCGCCGGCCACGATCAATTGCCGCACACCGCGCTCCACCAATCCGGCTGCGATGCGCGCGATTGCCGCTTCGATCATGGCGCCCGCCTGGCTCGCGCCGAGCGCGCCCTGGGTTTGCCTGACGGCGTCAGGCTGCGCCGTGGAATAGATGAGCACCGGGCCGTCCTGCATGCGCGGCTCGGCCCAGGCCAGCGCCTGCCCCGCCACGTCCTCGCCGGCGGCCAGCTTCATGGGATCCAGCGCCAGCGCGGGCCGGCCGCTTTCAATGAAGGCCGCCACCTGCGCGTTCGTCGCGGCGGAGCAACTGCCCGCCACGACGGCCTGCAAGCCTTGTGCGCGCACCACGCCGGCGGAACCCGTGGCCGACAGCCCCCAGTTGCCGGGCAATCCGATGGCCACACCGGAACCGGCCGTCACCAGCGGCATGCCGTGCAGCGCCGGGCCCAGTGCCAGCAGGTCGTCGTTGGATACGGCGTCGACGATGGCGATCTCGATGCCCTGCGACATCAATTCCTGGATGCGTTCACGAATGGCGGCGGTGCCGCGCGCGACCACGCTGTAATCGATCAAGCCCACCTTGCGCGACGTTTGCGCCGCCAGCACCCGCACGAGGTTGGGGTCGGTCATCGGCGTGAGCGGGTGATGCTGCATGCCGGATTCGTTGAGCAGCACGTCGCCCGCGAACAGATAGCCCTTGAACACGGTGCGCTTGTTGTCGGGAAACGCCGGCGTCGCGATGGTGAAAGCGGTATCCAGGTTCGTCATCAGCGCATCTGTGACCGGCCCGATATTGCCCTGCGGTGTGCTGTCGAACGTGGAGCAGTACTTGAAGTAGATCTGTTCGGCCCCTTGCGCACGCAGCCACTGCAGCGCTGCGAGCGATTGCGCGATGGCCTCGTCGGGCGGCAGCGTGCGGGTCTTCAACGCGACCACCACAGCGTCCGCGTCGTCCCGCAGCGGCTCGCCCGGCGTACCGATGGTCTGCACCGTGCGCATGCCCGCGCGGACCAGATTGTTCGCCAGATCGGTGGCGCCCGTGAAATCGTCGGCGATGCAGCCCAGCTTGATCGTCATTTGGCCTCCGGTAGGGAAATGCCCGGGAAAATCTTGATCACCGCGCTGTCGTCTTCCCGGCCATGGCCGGCCGACGACGCCTGCATGAACATCTGGTGCGCGGTGGATGCCAGCGGCAGCGGGAACCGGGTATGTCTTGCGGTATCCAGCACCAGCCCCAGGTCCTTCACGAAGATGTCCACTGCGGACAACGGCGTGTAGTCGCCCGCCAGCACGTGGGGCATGCGGTTCTCGAACATCCAGCTGTTGCCCGCGCTGTGCGTGATGACCTCATACAACGCATCGGCGTCCACGCCTTCGCGCAGGCCCAGGGCCATGGCCTCGGCGGCGGCCGCGATGTGCACGCCGGCCAGCAACTGGTTGATGATCTTGACCTTGCTTCCCGCGCCCGCGCGGTCGCCCAGCCGATAGACCTTTCCCGCCATCGACTCCAGCACTGACCCGCAAGCCTCGTAGGCGGCCGCGCTGCCGGCGGTCATCATGGTCATCTGGCCGGCAGCCGCCTTGGCCGCGCCGCCGGAGATGGGCGCGTCCAGATACAGGATGCTCTGCTCGGCCAGGCGCCCTTCCAATGCCACGGACCAGTTGGGGTCCACGGTAGAGCACATGACGAATACCGATCCGGGCCGCAGCGCGGCGGCAAGGCCGTCGTCGCCAAACAGCACCGACTCGGTCTGCTGCGCGTTGACGACCACGCTGACCACGATCTCGCAGGCCTGCGCCACGTCCGCCAGGCTGGCGCAGGCCACGCCGCCCTGCGCCGCGAAGGCCGCCGCGGCGTCGGCGCGGATGTCGTAAACGTGGACCGCGTGCCCGGCGCGGCGCAGGCTCTGGGCAATGCCCGCGCCCATCGCGCCCAGGCCGATGACGCCAACGCGGCGCGGTGTTTCTGTGGAATTGCTCATATCGTTCGTTGTCCGGGAGCGGGATGCAAAAGGGAAAGGCGGCGACTCAACGCTTCAGGTCGTCGGCCATGTAGGCGCGGACGATGTCGGCAAAACTGCCATCGCCCGTCAGGCCCAGACGGGTGGCGCGCGACGTGTCCCAACGCCCCGGCCAACTGCCGACGATGCGCTCGACACGCGCGTCCGCCTGCCAGCTGATGCGGTCGGCAACCTCGTCGCCCGCGACCTCGCGCAAGGCCTGCGCCATCTCGGCCGCCGTGACTGACACGCCAGGCAGGTTGATCGGCGTCCGGTCCGCCATCGCGTCGGCATCCAGCTCGCAGCCCGCGATCAAGGCAGCGATCGCGCCACGCGGCGACAGCAGCCACAGCCGCGTGTCCGCGCCAACCGGGCACACGGCTGGTTCGCCGTTCAGGGGTTCGCGGATGATGCCGCTGGCGAACGACGACGCCGCGGCGTTCGGGCGGCCGGGACGCACGCTGATGGTCGGCAGGCGCAGCACACGGCCATCGACGAACCCGCGCCGCGTGTAGTCGGCCAGCAGCAGTTCGGCGATGGCCTTCTGCGTGCCGTAGGACGACTGAGGATTGAGCGCGGTGTCGTCTCGCACCGTGTCGGGCAGATTGCCGCCATACACCGCCACGGAGCTGGTGAAAATGACGCGCGGCTTGTGGCCCAGCGCGCGGCAGGTTTCCAGCAACGCGCGCGAGGCGTCCAGATTGATGCGCATGCCCAGATCGAAGTCCGCCTCCGCCTGTCCGCTGACAATGGCGGCCAGATGAAAAATGGCGCGCGTCTCGGTATCGATGGCTTGCCGCAGCACCGCCGGGTCGGCAATGTCGCCTTCCAGCGACCGTACGCGCGGGTCCTGCAGATCCGCCTTCACGACGTCCAGCAGATCGATTTGCGTAATGGTCTGGGACTTGCCGCCTTCCAGCGACAGCGTGCCGCGCTCGAGCAGTTTGTGCGCCAGCCGCTGACCCAGGAATCCGGCGCCGCCGGTGATCAGTATCTTCATGATGGGATGCTCAACGATGGGTGAGATAGGGTTGGGCCCAGCCCAGGCCTTCGGACGTTCCGGCGCGCGGGCGATATTCGCAGCCGATCCAGCCTTGATAGCCCAACGCGTCGATACGCTGGAACAGGTAGGGGTAGTTCAGTTCGCCCAGATCGGGTTCGTGACGGTCTGGCACGCCCGCAATCTGGATGTGGCCAACGCCGGCCATATCGCGTTCGAGCTTCACGGCGATGTCGCCTTCGACGATCTGGCAGTGGTAGATGTCGAACTGCACCTTCAGGTTGTCCGCGCCCACGTCATGACGAATGGCCTGCGCGTCGTCCTGCCGGTTCAGGAAAAAGCCGGGAATATCGCGCGTGTTGATGGGTTCGATCACCACGGTCACGCCAGCAGTGGCGGCCGTGCGCGCGGCAAGCGCCAGGTTCCTGACGAAGACATCCCGGTGCGCCGCGCGGTCCTGGCCGGGACGGATCAGGCCTGCCATCACGTGCAGATGGCGGTTGCCCAGCACCGCGGCGTATTCCAGCGCCTGGTCCAGTCCGCGCTTGAACTCGTCTTCGCGTCCAGGCAGCGATGCGATGCCGCGCTCCCCCGCCGCCCAGTCACCCGGCGGCGCATTGAACAGGGCCTGCGTCAGGCCGTGCGCATCCAGGCGCGATCGGATCTCGGCCGCCGTGAAATCGTAGGGAAACAGGAATTCCACCCCCGTGAACCCGTCATGCGCCGCGGCGGCGAAGCGCTCCAGGAAGGGATGTTCCGTGTACATCATGCTGAGGTTTGCGGCCAGGCGCGGCATGTCGGTTCCTTTGATGCTGAGGTGATTGCGGACGCCGCGCTAGCGGTTGACCAGCTTGGCCGGCGTGAACCAGACCGCGATGGCGCCAATGACCAGCACGCCCGCCAGCACGTACATGCCGGACGCAGTGGAACTGGTCAGGTCCTTCAGGTAGCCGATCATGTAGGGGCTGGCAAAGCCGGCCAGGTTGCCCACGGAGTTGACGATGGCGATGCCGGCGGCGGCGGCCGTGCCGGACAGGAACGCGGTCGGCAGCGACCAGAACAGCGGTGCGCAGGTCAGCACGCCCGCGGCCGCCATGGACAGGAACACCAGCGACACCACGGTGTTGTCGGCGAAAGAAGCCGCCGCCGAGAAGCCTACGGCGCCCGCCAGCGCCGGCACGATCAGGTGCCAGCGGCGCTCGCGCCGGCGGTCCGCGGAATGGCCCAGCAGATTCATCACGACGATGGCGCACAGGAAGGGGATGGCGCTGAGCAGGCCGATGTTGAACGCCCCAGTCACGCCCGTGGACTTGATCAGCGTGGGCATCCAGAACGTCAAGCCATACTGGCCGGCGACGAAGGCAAAGTAGATCAGGCACATCCACCACACGCGCTTGTCGGCGAACACCGCGCGCAGCGAATGCTTCTGCGTGCCTGTCTCCTTCTGGTCCTGTTCGATCTCGCGCGTCAGCAGCTTCTTTTCGTCGTCGCTCAGCCATTTGGCGCTGGCGATGCCATTGTCCAGATACATCACCGTGACCACGCCGATCACCAGCGCCGGCACGGCCTCGATCAGGAACATCCATTGCCAGCCCTGCAAGCCGTGCATGCCATGGAAGGCCTCCATGATCCAGCCGGACAGCGGATTGCCGAAGATGCCCGCCACGGGAATGGCCGACATGAACAGCGCGATGATCTTTGCGCGGCGGTGGGCCGGGTACCAGTAGGTCAGGTACAGGATCACGCCGGGATAGAACCCGGCTTCGGCCAGCCCCAACAGGAAGCGCAGGATGTAGAAACCCGTCGGGGTTTCGACGAACATGAACATGCCCGACAGAATGCCCCAGGTGATCATGATGCGCGCGATCCAGATGCGCGCCCCCAGCCGGTGCATCAGCAGATTGCTGGGCACTTCGAACAGGAAGTAGCCAATGAAGAAGACACCGGCGCCCAGGCCAAAGACGGTTTCACTGAAGCCCAGGTCCTGCGACATCTGCAGCTTGGCGAAGCCGACGTTGACGCGGTCCAGGTAGGCGATGACATAGCAAAGCATCAGGAACGGCACCAGCCGCCAGAACACCTTGGCATACGCGCGAGCGGTTTCGCGGGACTCGGGCGGCGACGAAGCCGCAGGCGCGGCGTGGGACGCCAGTTCCATCGGGGGCATTACCAGTCTCCATCAAGAATGCGCCGCCTTGATCCGCGCTGTCGCGGCCGGCAGGCTTTGTACGAAAAAGCGGATCAGTAGCGGGCGCCGAACGTGGCGCGCAGGGTCTCGATGGCCTCGTCCGTCAGCGGCTCGGGACGCGGCTGAGTCATCAGCCACAGGCGGGCGGTTTCTTCCAGTTCCTCGAGCGCAAATGACGCGTGGGGCACCGACTTTTCCCAGACCACCGGGCCCAGCCGCTCGAACAAGGCGCCGCGCACCTGCCCCGCCACGGCGGCGACTTCGGCTGCCGCCTGCGGGTCGCCCGGACGGCGATAGCCGATCAACGGGATGCGACCCACCTTCATGACTTGATAGGGCGTGATCGGCGGCAATACCTCGTCCGGACGCCACACGCCCGCGAGCGTCAGCGCGACCAGATGGGTGGAGTGCGTATGCACGATGCCGCGGGAATCCGGGCTGGCGCGGTAGATGCCCTGATGCAGCAGCAAGGTCTTGGACGGCTTGCCGCCGGCGACCCAGTTGCCGTCCAGATCGACCTTGGAAAGCTCGGCAGGATCCAGCCGGCCCAGGCAGGCGTCGGTGGGGGTAATGAGCCATCCGTCGTCCAGCCGGGCGCTGATGTTTCCGGCCGCGCCGACGGTATAGCCACGCGCATAGAGGCTTGCGCCGATGGTACAGATTTCTTCGCGGATGCGGGCTTCTTCAGTCATGGAATGTCCCCGGGCGGCAGGGACGGGCAACGAACAGCAGACGCGGCGAAGCAGGCATGACGACGATGTCTCTTGAATAGAAGTTATCGGGTCATCATACAAATTTTGGCGATGAGCGGGTATGGGGTAAACCCGCGCACCGCCGATTACGCTTGCGCGCGATCAACGCCCGCCGCGGTCGGCGCGGCAGTGTTCATCCAGGCCGTCAAGGCCATCGCCATCAGCGCCAGCAACGATGGATACAGCATGCTCAAGTTGCGCGCCTCGCCCTCGGCGGCGAACAGCAGAAAGAGCGGCACATTGACCGCCAGCGCCATCAGCACGTGCAACCGGAACGGCGCGGGCAGCAGGCGCCAGCCGGTGACGGCCACGCCCGCGATCATCAACACCATCACGGCGCTCAGCCCTTTGGGCAGCGCGACGCCGTAGGTGCTTTCGGTGCGGAACCAGTTGCCGGGGTCCAGGAAGTAGAAGAAATTCGCGCCCGGCTGGAAACTCACCGCACCGCCCGGGTTGCCCGCGTAGCGCACGCGCAGCGCCAGATACACGCAGCCGCAGACGAACACCAGCCCCGCAACGACGGTTGCAGCCTTGAGGCGCGGCAGGCTGAGCCGAAGAATGGGATACAGCGTGACGACATAGAAGAAGAACGCCTCCTTGTTCCAGGTGGCCATTGCGGCAACAACGGCCAGCAGGCCCAGCCGCCCTGCCGCGCGCACGGGGCGTTCGACCGGGATGCGCCAGGCAAGCAGAATCGCGCATGCCATGAACAGCACTTCGAAGAAGTCGTAGAAGAAGCCGCCTTCGGTCAGAAAGAACGGCAGCAGCAACGCAATGACGAGCGGCGCCGCGGTGGCGGCGGTTGCGCTGGCGCCCGCCCGCAGGCACACCGACCGCATGGCGAACAGCGAGCCGAGCAGCGCCAGGAAGGTCAGGTAATAGACGATGTGATAGCGCAGCGTCACAGGCGCCTGCATCGCTTCCGACGCGGGAAAACGCATGGCCAGTCCTGACCGGCTGTTCACGCGGCGCGGGTCGGTCAGCCGCTCGGACAGGCGCTCGACGGTCGCGGCCGGCATCAGGTCTTGAATGCCATTGGCGATGGCCGGCGCGAACTGGCGGTACACGTAAGGCCGGTACGCGGTGCCGTCGACCATGGACGCCAGCGAATGCGGGCCGTGCCCGTCGTTCAGGCGCCACTTGGTATAGAAACCATTGAAGGCCGCCGCAGCGACCATGACATAGAGCATCGCCAACAGGAATCGGCGGTAGCCCACGCTATTGAAAAAACGGATCATCGGACTTCCAGGGAGACGGCCGGTTGGGGCGCGGTCTGCGGCCCCAGCCACTTTGCCAGCGCCAGCGCCAGCAGGCACAGCAGCGCCGGATACAGCATGCTCAGATTGCGCATTTCGCCGGGCGAACAAAACAACAGGAACAGCGGCACGTTGATGGCCAGCGCCAGCTTCGCGTGCCCGCGCAGGGCATCTGGCAGCCGCGGCCAGCCATTGATGGCGATGCCCGCGAACGCCAGGATGCTGAAGAGACTGAAGCCGCGCGGCAGCAGAACGCCATAGGTGTTCTCGGTAAGCAGCCAGTTACGGGGGTCAACGTAGTAGCGCAGGTTGTCCCACAGCTGGAAATCCACGGTGGAGCCGGGATTGCCCGCGTAACGCATGCGCAGCGCCAGATAGACGCAGCCGCTCACCAGCAGCAGCACCGTCACGACGCCCGCCGCCGGCAGGCGCGGCAGGTTGCGCCGCAAGAGCGGGTACAGGGCGGGCGTGAAAAAGAAGAAGGCTTCCTTGTTCCACGTCGCCAGCCCCGCCAGCGCCGCCAGCGCGCAAAGCCGGACCGGCGTCTGGCGCGACGCGCCCAGCGCCAGCAGCACGGCGCTCATGATGAACAGCAGTTCGACGAAATCGTAGAAGTAGCCGCCCTCGGTCAAAAAGAACGGCACCATCATCGCCAGGACCGCAGGCGCTGCCGTCGCGGCCACCGCACCCGCCCCCGCCTGCTGCGCCACGCGGCGCATGACGAACAGCGAAGCCAACAGCGCGGCAAACGTCAGGTAGTAGACGAGGTGGTAGCGCAAGGTGACCGCCGGCAGCAGGGCCTCGGACGCCGGATAGCGCATCGCCAGACCCGAACGGCTGTTCACGCGCCGAGGTTCGGCCAGACGCTCGGACAGGCGCGCCACGGTGGCCGGCGGCAGCAACGCCTGGATGCCGTTGGCCAGCGCGGGCACGAACTGCCGATACACATACGGACGGTGGGCCGTGCCCTCGACCATCTGCGACAGCCCGAGCGCCGCATGGCCGTCGTTGAGCCGCCACTTGGTGTAGAACCCGTTCATCACGGCGGCCGCCACGACGACGTAGGCGCAGCACAGCAGGAACCCGCGATACCACGCGCTTTGAAACAGGCGTTGCATGGCTGCGCCTACTTCGAGACCAGGAAGACGCCGACGGCGATGAACGCCGCGCCGGCCATCCGCATGGCCGTGATGGTCTCCGTGCCGGACAGCAGGCCGTAGACGAACACGCCCGCAATCGCGCAGGCCACCATCAGCGGATACGCCAGCGTCAGATCGAGCTGGCGCAGCGCCAGCGCGTAGAAACCAAAGCCCAGGCCGTACGCGCCGATGGCGCCCGCATAGGGCAGCGCCTGCGTCAGCAAGGACGGTGTGGGCCCGTGGGCTGCGGCGGACCCCGCCGCCTTGAGCGCCACGCTGGCCACCACGCTGCAGGCCCCGCTGAGGATCAGCCAAAGATATGCCATGTCTACGTCCTTACCAGCAAAACCACCACCGCCACCCAGGCCAGCACCGCAAGGCGGATCTGGTTGTCGGCGAGCAGATCGCGGCCCGGCTCTTCGCCCGATCCGCCCTTGTACAGCAAGTAGATATACCGGAAGACGCCGAAGGTGACGATGGGCAGCGTGACGATCAGATGCTGCGTGCCGTGCAACGCGGCGGTGATGTCGTCCACCGTATAGAGGCCATACGCCAGCAGCGTCGTGCTGGCGGTAATGCCCACCAGGATGTCCAGCAGCTGCGGCGAATAGTGGCGCAGCACGGTGCGTGTGCTGCCTTGCGATGCCGGGGCATCGAGAGGCGCCGACGCGATCTCGGCACGGCGTTTGGCAAAACCCAGGAACAGGGTCAGCATGAAACTGCACAGCAGCATCCAGCGCGACGGGATGATGCCCACCGCAAAGGTGCCGCAAGCCAGGCGGATCATGAAGCCCGCAGCAATACAGAACACATCGACCAGCACCTTGTGCTTCAGGCTCAGGGTGTAGGCAATGTTCAGGGTCAGATAGCTGGCCACGGCCAGCGCCACGGGCCAGAGCCCGCACACGAGCGGCAGGCCGAGCGCCGAGCCAAACAGCACGACGATCAGCGCGCGGGCCGCGGGCAGGCCGACCCGTCCGCTGGCAATGCCGCGCAGCCGCTTCTTGGGATGCGCCGCATCGGCGGCGCGGTCGTGATAGTCGTTCAGGACATAGACCGCACTGGACGCGAGGCAGAACGCGACAAAGCCCACGCCCACGGCAAACACCAGCGCGGGGTTCGTCCATCCGTGGCTGAAGATCAGGCCGATCAGCACGAAGCCGTTTTTCAGCCATTGCTGCGGACGCAGCAGGGAAATCAGCGCCCTCATGGCTTGACCGCCTGCCCGCGGTACCAGGCATGTTGGGC
Source organism: Achromobacter sp. ACRQX (assembly GCF_022346505.1). Taxonomy (NCBI): domain Bacteria; kingdom Pseudomonadati; phylum Pseudomonadota; class Betaproteobacteria; order Burkholderiales; family Alcaligenaceae; genus Achromobacter; species Achromobacter sp. ACRQX. Next base: position 31,945 of record NZ_JAKRML010000019.1, on the reverse strand, counting down.
CGCGTCGATGAGCCACTGGTCGCCACGGCTGTCGCCGTAGGCGTGCAGTTCATATTGGTCCGGACCGCCGTAGCGCTCGGTCAGGCGCCGCAACTTTTCAGGGCCCCAGCAGTTGTGTCCGTCAAAGTCGCCGGTCAGACGGCCCTGCGCATCGACCGCCATGCGCGTGCAGATGAGGTCGTCGAACCCGAGGTAGCGGGCCACGTCGTCGAGGTAGATGTCGGGCGAGGCGCTGACCAGCACGCAGCGGTCGCCGCGCTGCTGGTGCCAGCGCAGCCGCTCGATGAGCGCGGGCCGCAGCGGAATGGTGTGCACCCACGCGCGGGCGATGCGGGCCAGCTCGGTGCGCGAGCGCCCGCGCAGCGCGGCGCGGCAGAGCGACTGCTTGGCCTCTTCGTTGCTGCGCAGACGCAGCGCGAACGCCGTCAGCGCCGGCGCGGTCCGCACGAACGCCGCCAGCAAGCCGACCCACGACAGATGGGCCAGGAAGGGAATGAATGTGTCGCGCTGAGTGAGCGTGCCGTCGAAGTCGAAGGCAGCGATCACGCGCGTGGGAGCGGGAAACTGCGTTTGTGTAGCCATACTGCTATCGCGACGGAACCCGGCCGGGCCTTGCCGTCACAAACTATGCCGGAAAATGCGTCAGCGCCCAAGGCGCAAACGCGTGATGTCAGACGCAGTCTCGCCGTGCGCGCAAGCCCGCAGCGAAACATGTGCCGTTTATTTCAAAATTTTTGTAGTTGTAACACATCGGATTACAAGTCATCATAGCCCGCTCCCGATGCGGGCAAGCAGGAAAGAACCGCACGAAATCCGCCGCTCTTCCCGCCGCTTTCAGTTTTCCCCCGGCTTCAAGGGCGCGCCGACCCAGTGCCGGGGCGAGTCATCCCTGCTGCGCCTTGAACGCGCCTTCCTCTTCCAGCACCTGGTTGGCCACCTTGAAAGCGTCCAGGCCCGCGGGAATGCCGCAATAGACCGTGGCCTGCAGCAGGATCTCCTTGATTTCCTCGACCGTCACACCGTTGTTCAGCGCACCCTTGACGTGCAGCTTGATCTCGGCGGGCCGGTTCAGGGCCGTCAGCATGGCCAGGTTGAGCATGCTGCGCGTCTTCTTCTCGAGCCCGGGGCGGCCCCAGGTGTAGCCCCAGCACCATTCGGTCGTGATGTGCTGGAACGCCATCATGAAATCGTTGGCGCGCGCGATCGAGCCATCGACGTAATCGGCGCCGAGCACTTCACGGCGCAGTTCCAGACCTTGGTCAAACAGCGCCTGGGTTTCCGCCTGGGTTGGTGTCTGGGTTTTGGGGTCAGCGTCTGCCATGGGATGTTCCTCCGAGATGGTGGCGGCGGAAATCGAAGATCCGCCAGCGGGTGGTCGTTCGGCCGATTGTGGGCGTGCGGCATCCCGCCCGTCAAATCCGGCAGCTTCACGCAAAACGAGGAAGGGTTGATGACGCCGGCGCGCGGTTTACAGCGAATACCGGTAGTCGCAGTTCAACGTGGCTTGCAGGGGCGCCGGATAACCGCTGGCCGCCTTGCCGCCGGGACGCGGACCCAGCAGCCGGGCCTGGAACGTGCCGGCCATGTCGCCATCAGCCGTCTTTTTCACAGCCACGGTGGACGGCAGCGCATACAGCGTCAGCGCCTGTCCATCCGCCGGCGCGACCAGCGTGAACACCGACTGCGGGAAATTGGCGACGACATAACCGGGCGCCTCATCCGACGTGAACGACAGCGTGGCCGTCGCATAGGTCAGCGTCAGCGCCAGTTCATCGGAAGACGGCGAAGGAATGTCGCCCTTCAACGCCACCTTGCCGCTCTCTGATATGCACGACAGCGATGCGGGCGCGGAGCCGGCCTGCGCAGTACCGGCCAGCAGGGCGATGGACAACAGACAGGTGGCGCGTGCAATCATGGTCACTCCTCACCGGCGCCAGCGTGGCGCACGCCGGCAAAATTTCGTCAGGAATATATCAGACGGTCATCCCCGTCTGCCGCGATCCGTATAGGATGGAGCGTCGTCCATCAGAAGGAGCGTCCCCATGCCATCAATGCGACATCCTGTTCTGGCCAGCGCACTGGCCGCGGCGCTCGCCGCCGCCCTGCCCTTCGCCGCCCACGCCGAGTCCGTCACGCTGCAGGTCGAGCAGGTCACGCCCGGCGCCGATCCGCACACGAACGCGCGCGTCGTCGACATCAAGCTCAAGCCTGACAGCGTCAAGACGCTGGCGAATTTCACGCGCGAGCGCGTGGGCCAACGCGTGCAGTTTCGCGCAAACGGCATTCTGCTGTCCTCGGCCACGCTGATGAGCCCGCTGGACGGCGATAGCCTGCGCATCACCGCAGGCGAGCATGGCTTTGCGGGCAAGTCCGCCGAGGAAATCGCGCAAGGCATCATGAAGGACGGCGCGCTGACGATGGACGACGAAAACCGGTAAGCACGCCCGCCCCTTGCATCCACAGGCTGACGCCCGCGCACGCGGCGTCAGCCTTTTGTTTTGGACAAGATGGCGCAGGCGCAACAGGTTTCAGTCATCTGTCATTAACCTTTCATTTCGGACTTCTAGTATTGCTCGTCCCCATCGGGCATCAGACCCAAAGCCAGGAGTTCAAATGAGCAAGTCCATCTCCGACAAGACCGTCCGCAATCCCAGCAAGAGCACCCCGTTCAGCGAGATTCTCGAAAAGAACATGTCCCGCCGCATGGTGATGCGCGGCGGTATCGCCGCTGCGTTCGCGACGATGACCAGCCTCGGTCTTGCCGGCTGTAATGGCAGCGACGACGATGACGACGATGCCGGCAACGGTGGCCAGAACCCCGCGCCGGAACAGCCCGGCACGGAGACGCCTCCGGCGCCGGCCCCGGTCAAGCTGGGCTTCGAGTCGCTGCCCACCTCCATGACCGACGCCTGTGTCGTGCCGGCCGGCTACATCGCCCATGTGTTCGCACCGTGGGGCACGCCGTTCAACGACAACGCGAATCCGTGGGACCGCAACGGCAACAACAGCTCGACTGACTTGCTGAACTCCACCGGCATGCACCACGACGGCATGCACTTCTTCCCGATCAACGGCAGCTCCACCGAGGGCCTGCTGGCGGTCAACCACGAATACATCGACCAGAAGGCGCTGCACCCGAACGGCGCGACCACCGTCGCCGGCAAGCGCCCCATCGAGGAAATCCGCAAGGAAATCAACGCGCACGGCGTCGCAATCCTGCACGTGCGCCTTGAGAACGGCCGCTGGACCATCGTTCACAACTCGCGCTACAACCGCCGCTTCACGTCGGCCACGCCGATGAAACTGGCCGGCCCCGTCGGCGGCACGGACTGGGTCAAGACCCCGTACTCGCCCAACGGCACGATGGTGCGCGGCACCAACAACAACTGCGGCAACGGCTACACCCCGTGGGGCACGTACATCACGGCCGAAGAAAACTGGGCCGCCTGCTTCGTGAACACCGGCACGCGTCCCGCGCACCAGCAGCGCGTCGGCGTGCCTGACGACAAGGGCCGCTACGAATGGGAAACGGGCGCCAACGACCCGCTGGAAGTCCAGGGCGAATTCGCGCGCTTCAACATCACCGAGACCGGCGCCGACTTCACGCAGGACTATCGCAACGAGGTCAACGGCTTCGGCTACCTGGTCGAAATCGATCCCTACAACGAGAACAGCATTGCCACCAAGCGCACCGCGCTGGGCCGCTTCGCGCACGAAGGCTGCGCCTACAGCCTGCCCGAAGCCGGCAAGCCGCTCGCCTTCTACAGCGGCGACGATTCGCGCTTTGAATACATCTATCGCTTCGTGTCGGAAGCCGTGTGGGATCCGAAGGACGCCGAGCGCACCGACCGTCTCGCGGTGGGCGCGAAGTACCTGGACAAGGGCACGCTGTACGTCGCGCGCTTTGACGCCGATGGCACGGGCCAATGGATCGCGCTCACCGGCACGACCGTGGGCGCCGGCGGCCGCACGCTGGCCGATGAGTTCGGCAGCCTCGAAAACATCATCATCAACACCCGCGGCGCCGCGGACTTCGTCGGCGCCACGCCGATGGACCGCCCGGAATGGACGGCCACGCACCCGACCAACGGCGACATCTACCTGACGCTGACGAACAACTCCAGCCGCAACGCCAGCCGCGGCACCAACCCGGCCAACCCGCGCCTGAACAACGTCAACGGTCACATCGTGCGCTGGCACGACGAGCCGGGCTCGACCAAGTTCAAGTGGGACATCTTCGTGTTTGGCTCCGACGCCGGCGCCGACGCCGACACCAACCGTTCCGGCCTGACCACGCTGAACCAGCTGGCCAGCCCGGACGGCATCGGCATCGACCCGCGCGGCATCCTGTGGATCCAGACCGACAACGGCATCGACGGCGGCCGCAACAACAACGTGGCCAAGGCGACCAACGACCAGATGCTGGCCGTGATCCCCGGCGCGCTGGCCGACAGCACCGGCACGGGCCCCGCCATCAACGCGACCAACCAGGCCGACCTGCGCCGCTTCTTTGTCGGCCCGAACGAAGCCGAAGTCACGGGCTTTGCCTTCACGCCGGACTACACCAGCATCTTCCTGAACATCCAGCACCCGGTGAACTGGCCGGCCTACGACACGGAAGATGCAACCACCGCCACCACGGGCGTCGTCCGCCCGCGTTCGTCGACGGTGGTGATCCGTCGTGCCGACGGCGGTCCGATCGGGGTGTGATGACATGACGTCCGGGGTGACCCGCTCACCCTGAACGCCGAAAGACAACAGCCACCCGGATCGGGTGGCTGCTTTTCATTGGCGGGCCGCGTCAGACCGCTACCGGGCCAGCACCGCCATGCACGCCTCGAACACGCGCCCCGGATGAATCGAATTGATCGCTTTCGATCCTGCTTCCGGCACGACGTCGCGGGTGTAATCGCGCGCCCAGAACCATTCGGGATTCGATTCGTTGAACACGCCCACGTAGGGCACGCAAAGCCCCTGCGCGATATGCGAAGGGCCGCAGTCGTTGGAGACGATCAGCCGCGCGTCCTGCATCAGTGCGACCAGCTCGGCCACGGAGCGGGAGCATTCCAGGCGGAAGTCCGGCCGATTCATGTCTTTCAGGCGCTGGCGCTCGGCCGCTTCGGCCGGACCCAGGACAAACGTGAAATTGGCGGTACCGCCCAGCCGCGCCTGCAGCAGGTCGGCCAGCGCAACATAATGATCCAGCGACCACCGCTTGAACTGCCCGGCGCCGCCGCCCGGAATCAGGACGATGTCGGCCGGCTGCACCTTGCCCGCACAGGGTCGGCCGATTTCGACGAAGCACTGGCGCGCAATCGCTTCGGGATCGTGTTCCTGCAGCGTGGACAGCAACCGCAGGTTTGCCAGGCCGATGTATTCGCGGATGTCCTTGGTGTGGGAGTGCGTCCAGACGCAGTCGCCGAGCCGGCGGTTGCTGAAGCCCAGCCGCAACTTGGGCCGGCGCAGCAGGTTGATGAGCGCAAAGCGCTCGCTGGAATGATGCAGCGTCAACGACGCGCTGGCGCGTGGGGGCAGCGCCTTGACCTGATCGCCGAATGCTTCTGCGCGGACGAACTGATCCACCCATGGCAGCTGCGTATAGAAGGCCTCCACGTCAAACCGCGAGACAACGCGGACACGCTTGTCCGGCCACAGATTCTTGACCTGGTACAGCGCAGGAAACGCCACAATCTGGTCGCCAAAGCGTGCTTTGTTACGAACGAATACGACGATGTCGGACATGGTTCCTCACCTGATGAAATCACGCAAGAAATCCTGATTTCTTGTGGAAATGCGCACAATCAGAAAACTACAAAATCAGCGCGGGGACGAGCATACCTCAGCCCGGGCAACCCGCGCCGGTGCGCGTTGCCGGCAAGGGTGTATCGCCCGACGTATTACCGGCAAATTTGCGAATCTTCTCGGCCAGCTCGGGCGTCGCTTTCTCGTAGCCGTAGCAGTAAGACGGCGTCGGCGCCGACTCGGGGCGATAGTCCTTGAGCACCGGCTTGGCATCGCCCAGATACAGGTTGTCCTTCAACCGCAGAAAGGCCTTGAAATCGCGGGTGTAGCCGTGATCCGCCTTGCGCTTTTCATAGGCGCCGCGATCGGAGTCGCCGTTGTCCAGTGCGCTGCGTGCCGGCGCAATCGGGATGTAGCGGCAGTAGTTGACGTTGATGCCTTCCACCGTGGGGTAGAACTCGGGCTCGACGCACTTGCGCTGCGCGTCGTTGTTGAAGATGTTGCCTTCGACCAGCGCCTTGGCCTCCAGGCTGAAACTCATGCCGTAGAAGTCCCAGTTTTCGAGCAGGTTGTTGAACAGGTGGAAGGTGCCGAACTGCGCGCGCGGATTGCGCTGCACGGTGTTGAAGAAATAGTTGTGATGCAGCGTCACGCGCGCAATCGAATCGCGCTCGTAGTTCTGGAACAGATTCTTGGACGTGATGTTGTTCAGCAGCATGACCTTGTTCGAGTTGTGGAACTTCGTCCAAGAGATCGTCACGTCGGTCGAGCCGTTCTTCACGTTCAGCAGGCGGTCCGACATCCGCGACAGGTCCATGTGGTCGACCCACACATCGCGGCTGTCGTTGGCCACATTCACGGCCTGCGTAAGCCGCGTGAGCCGCCCGTCGATCGTCAGATGCGTCAGGATGACGTTCTTCGCGCCATACACGCCCAGGCCGTCGTCGATCAGGGCGACACGCTTGCCGCGGCCGTCAATGGTCGTGTTGGACGGCACGCGCAACTGCGACTTCAGCACGATCGTCATGTCGGACGCGAAGCGTATCCATGCCGGTCCCTTGCGGGCCTGCGCCAGCGCGGCGCGCAGCGTACCGGGTCCGGCGTCCTGGTCCGAAGTCACCTCGATGAACTTGCCGCCCAGACCGCCCGTGGCTTTGGCGCCATATCCTTCGCGCTGCGCCAGCAAGCTGGCTACGAACGGGCAGTGTTCATCGGGCGCCGCGCATTGCCCGCTTGCTGCCGCTGCCCCGCCATACAAGCCGGTCAGCGTCAGCAGCCACACCATCACTGTCTTTCGAAGTCGCATCGCAACCGCTCCCTCAAATTTCACGCGGACGGATCCGCCGCCGTCACATGGCGCCAGATGCCGCCGCTTAACCGCAGGTTCTCCGGCGGGCCGGCAAGATGCTCGCGCAGCCGTTCAAAGTACGCCTTTTGCCAGCGCAGCGCGTACGCGTCCGCGTCCTCGCCGGGATTGGCGGCCGGCAGCATTTCCAGCGTGTAGGCCACCTGCCCGTTCTCCCAGCGGGGCGCGTAGAACACCGACGGCACACCCATCCGGTGCGCCAGATGCGCCGCGAATCCGGAATACGTGACGTCCTGGCCTTCGAAGGTCGTGCGCGGCGCGGCGGGATTCGCCGCGCCGTCGATGGCCAGGCACAGCACAAAGCCCGAGTTGATCGCGCGCATGCAGGCCTTGGCGACCTGCGCCTCGGTCTGGTCGGCCGTCGAGATCAGCGCCTCGGCGTAACTGCTGCGGGCGATGCTGGGCGCCGACGCCAGCCAGCGCGACGGAATGCCGACCAGTTCCAGCGCCATCAGGCCCGCATACATCGGCCCGACGTGGGCGGTGGCGACCACGACGCCGCGGCCGGCGGCAAGCAGCGGCGCGAAGAAGCGCTCGCCGGTATCGAGCTCACCCAGCATGGCCATCGCTTCTTCGACGCGCTCCTCGCGGCATTCGAGCCAGTCGAACAACAGATGGTCGATCATGTGGCCCCAACGCGCGCGGCGTTCCCACGTGGCGCGATCGATGCTGGTGTCGCCGCGCATCGACCAGGCCCAGTCCAGCCGCGCCTGCGGAATCGGCGCGGTGTCGAGCTGGTCTTCCATGCGCGCCAACGCTTCCTGGAAGGTCTCCGGCAGCCGCGCGCCACGCTTGGCGACGTATTGCTCGAACAGCGCCTCGGCCTCTTCCTTGCGCCCGGCCTGCGACAGCGCGCCAATGGCGGACCGCTGCCACAGCAAGTTGTCCGGCGACTTCTTCAGCAGGAACATCATCTGCTCGGCCGCCGCGTCGTACTGCAAGGTGTAGCGCAGTGCGCGGGCGTACAGGCCCCGCGTCTGCTCAAGATCCGGCGCCAGTTCGATGGCGCGCGCCAAGGGCGCCACGGAATCCTTGTAGCGTCCGGCGCGCAGCAGGGTTTCGCCGTGCAGCGTCAGCAGCCGCACATCGTCGGGCGCGGCCTGCAGGCCGGCCTCGAAGTGCGTCAGCGCATGGGTCTTGCGATCGTCTTCGGTGCCGCGCCGCAGATGCGCCAGCCCCAGCGACGATCGCAGCGCCGCGCAATCCTGGCCCGCGCGCAGCGCGCCGTCGCCCAGACGGATTGCAGCCGCAGTGCGGCCGTCGGCCAGCAATGCGCGCACCGCCATTGTCGCCACGCGTTCATTGGGCAGCTTGTCTGGATCCAGCGACGCCGCGATGCCAGAGGCTTCGGCGATGTCCCCATTACGCACGAAGGCCATCATCCACGCATAAGCGTCTTCGGGCGCGCTCTGCGCCAGCGGCAGGGTCGTGCGGGCGACTTCCGCCGCCTCGGGCACGCGTCCCGCCTGCACACGCATCTGGATGCGCGCGGCATGCAGCGACGCATTGCCGGGCTCGATGCCGGCGGCGGCATCGGCTTCGGCGATCGCCCTGTCCCACTGCTCCAGGCGGCCAAGCAGACTGGCGAGCAGGCGCCTGTCGTCCACCCGCGCGGGATACACCGCGACAAGCGTTTCCAGCGCCGCGATGGCAGAGGCCAGCTTGCCCTCTTTCACGTCGGGCGAGACCAGCAGCCGCCGGACCTCGCGCCAGCCGTCCTTGGCCGGGCGCAGCGCCGGTTCCAGCGCGGCCATGCCGCTCGCCGGGTCTGCCGACGCGCGGATCTGTCCGATGACCTCGCGCAGGCGCGCCGTGGCGTCCTGCGGTTCGGCGCCGGCGTCCGGCCGACGGCTTTCAATGACCGTATCAACCATGACGCAGCCCCCTCAACAAAGCCATCGCGACGCGTGCGATGAACATGAGCACAAATCCCAGTGCCAGCGCCTGCAACAGCAGGATGCCGGTGCGCGGGCTGCTGGGCCGATCCGTCGGCACCGGCTGCGCGATGATCGACAGATACCGCTGCAGGCGCAGCGCGTCCGTCATCGCCTGCTGGTACGACTGCTGCGCCAGCGTCAGGTTGGAATCCGCAAACACCTGCGCATTGCGCAGCGCCTCGTATTCCTTCAGTTGCTTGGCTTCCGTATTGCCGTCGCCGCTCAGGCGCTGGCGTACGGATGCAAGCCGCTTTTTCAGGGCCGCCACCTGCATCTGCGCAGGCTTCAGCATGAAATGGTCCTTGTTATCCAGCGCCCGGATCTTGTCCAGATTGATCTGCGCGGTGCTCAGCTCGCCTTCAAGCTGGCTGGACAGGTTCAGCAGCATCGACACCGTCGCGCTGGGGTCGATGTTGCCGTGCTTGGTGCGCCACGTCGTCAACGCGTCGCGCGCCGCCAGCGCCTTTTCCTCGGCAAACTTGACCGACTCTTCGCTCACCTTCAGCTTGTCGGCAACACCCTTCTCGTTCATCGAACTGACGAACTGCTCGGCCAGGCCGATCAGCTCCCGGGACAGCGTGGCCGCGTCTTCCGACGAGAACGCGCTGACGCGCAGCACGTCGATCTGCTCCAGCGCGTTGAACGACACGTGCACCGACGCCTGATAGGCGCGGTACAGATCGTCTTCGCTGGAATCCTCGGCCAGGCGGTTGAACGGGTCCAGCCCATCGTTCATCAGATAGCGGCGCAGGCCGACCTTCTTGTCCAGCTGCTGCATGCTGTCGCGCGACTTCAGAAAGTCCGCAACTGCCCAGCCGTCGACGAATCCGCCCAGCATGCCGCCCGAGTTGCCCGTCGTGAGCAGGCTGGCGGCCGCGCCGCCGCCGCCCTGCTGGCCGGATGCCGACTGCACGAAGAACCGCGATTCCGCCTCATAGCGCGGCGTGGCGACGATCAACAGGTAGATCACCGCCAGCACTACCGGCACCAGCACGATCACCGCGTTGATCCAGCGATGGCGGCGGCGCTCGCGCAGGGCCGACTGCCGTTCGCGGCGGCGGCGTTCGATCTCGGATCCGCCTTCAGAACCCGAGTTGGCCTTCGTCGAAGCCGCCTCCGAGGACGTCGTCGCCTGTGCCGGAGTCGCTCCGTGATCGTCGCGGGGGATACCTGCGGAGGCACTGGTCGAGGTCGTCGTCGATGCTGAGCGCGCTTCGTTCATAGATCAAGCCTTTGAAGCAATAATCCGCCAACTGATTCTGGCGATAACTGGAAAAAATGAGTGTCCGGCCGACCAGGCGCTCTTCAAAAAGCGCCAGCCAGAGCCGGGTGAAACGGCAGGGCTCGAAGGGGATGCTCCCTTCGATCACGTAGACATCGAACGCGGGCGCCAGCGCCAGCGCGAACGAAAACTCCTGCCGCACATAAAGCGGCCAATGCTCCATGGGCTTGGCCAGCATCTTCGGATCGCTGATCAGGTCCGCGACCAGTTCGTACGTGGCGTCGGGGTCGATCTCGTACATTTCGCTGACGAAATCGATCATGGACAGCCCGCTGGCCTTGCCGCGGATGAAACCCTGCCGGCCGATCGCCCACGACACATTGCCGTCGTGCTTGACGAAGCCCTGCCGCGGCGGACGCAGACAGCACAGCACGTCCACCAGCTGGCGGTGCATCTCCGGCGCCGGCGACAGCAGCGCATAGCGCCCCGCCGGGATGTCGAGCGTAGCGTTGGCCAGCAGCGGCTGCCTGCTGCCGAAGGAATAGGGTTCGTCGGTTACGCCATTGAGATGGATCATCTTTCACCCTCACATTGGCTGAACGTTGGGACGGGCCAGGCGCTCTGCCACCAGCGCGATCACCATCATGAACACCAGCGAGGTCAGGAAGTAACCCAGGCTGGCATCGTGCGACTCGTACGCATGGAAGTACGCCGAGCGCAGCAGCTGCATGCCGTGCGCCAGAGGCGACCACAGCATCCACGGCCGCAATTGCTCGGGAAACTGCTCCGACACGAAGAACACCGCCGCGAAGATCTGCAGGAAGCGCTCGATGATCGGCGCCAGCCGCAGGAAGAAGTGCCAGTAGGTCGCAATCGATCCGAACAGCACCCCCATCGCCGCACCCGCCACGCCCATCAGGACCACAAAAAGAATGAAGCCGGCCCAGCTCTTGGGCAGCGTGATGAGCCCGATCGCATGGCCCGCGGTGATCAGCACCCCAAACACCACCACATACACCGATACGTAGATCATGGCCTGCACCAGCGCGCACATCAGCGGCGTGACGCCCTGGAAATTCAGCAGGCCGCGTGCCGAGACATACGCCGTACTGCTGCGGAACGCGATCTGACGGAACATGATCCAGGTCGTCGCGCCCAACAGCGAGAACGTCTGCACGTCCATTCCCAGGATGTAGTGCGTGCCCATCAGGATGTACAGCGACGAAATCAGGGTCAGCAGCACGACAGGGCCGACCAGCGCCCACACCAGCGCGATGCGGCTTTCGCCGTGCATCACGCGCAGCTGGTAGATGAACATCGCCATCAGCGTGCGGCCGATCGGCCGATGGCCGGCGGTGTCCTCCGAATGCCCCTTATGCAGGGAGCGCAGCCGGTCGCGCAGGATCGCGAGATCACCCGCTTCGCTCTGCGCAACCTCGATCTCCAGCGCGATGTCGTTGCGTGACGCATGGCGGCGCGCTTCACGCGCCTCTTCCTGCTTGCGACGTTCCACGCGGCGGGCATGCGCGACCGCCAGCCGCTCATCCTCGGCCACCAGCTTGGCCGGCATGTAGCCCGGCGCAAACACCTCGACGCCCGCGCGGATGTCCTGCTCCAGCAGGCGCACGATGATGCGCAGGCGCCGCCGGGAGAAGTCCGCCAGGGTCTCGTCGACCTGGCTGCGCACGATCTCGGCGTCCAGCTCCGCCTGCACGGCCTCGTACACCGCCCGCCGCGCCGCGACGGAGTCGTGCGGCTCGCCCTGCAGACGGGCCAGCAGCGGCTTGAACAGCACGCCCGGCGGGGCTTTGGCTTCGAACAGCGCGGCCGGATCCAGCCGCCAGTTGGCGACGCCAGACCCCACCGTGTAGCTGTTGTCCTTCCGGCGCGAGCGCCAGCCCTTTATCCGATCCTCGTTGCTCATGGACGCGTTATTGGGCAACGCCGGTCGAACCGCCGCCCGAATCGCTGTCGATGGCTCGCGTGGCGCTGAAGCCGGCGCTCATCGTGACGCGGAAGGCCGACAGCACCTTCTGCACCTGCGTGAACGGCGCATCCGAGATGTAGATGGCCTGTCCTTCATGCACCGTGAACTCGCGGGCCAGCGCCACCTGCTCCGGCCGCGTGAGGTCGAACTGGTACACGACGGGCAGCAAGTCCGGCTTGCCTTCGGCCCCCGCTTGCGCGGGCGTGAACAGGAACACTGAACGCGGATCGGCCAGCTTGTCGTCCAGGCCGCGCGAGTCCGCCAGCGCGTCCAGCACGCTGTAATTGCGCTTGCTGATTTCCACGCGGCCCTGCTGGCCGGCCGCGCCGAGCACGGTCAGGAATTCCTTGGCGTCGTAGGCGGTGATCACATCGCCCGAGCGCAACAGGATGTCGTTGTTCTGGTTGCGGTAGATGTCGGCCAGCCGCACCGAGGCCACCTGGCTGTCGCGGCGCAGGCTGATGATGAGCTGTTCGGGGTTGGTCTGCACGGGCGCGGCCTGCGCCAGCGCGCTGCTCAGGCGCTGGGCGGTCTGCGTGATGGGATACATGCCGGGCTTGGTCAGGTTGCCCTGCACCGTCACCATCTGCCCGCGCGCGTCGGCCGCGCGCGTGACGCTGACGTCGGCGCCGACCACGAGCTTGCTCAGGCGCGCCACGATGGCGTCATGCAACTGGCCGAGCGTCAGGCCCTCGGCGCGGAACTTTCCGATGATGGGAAACGTAACGTTGCCGGCACTGTCGATGTCCTGGTTACCCAGATCACTGACGCCGGACGGGTCCGCGGCGAACACGCCGAGACCGCCGCGTTCCCACACTTTCACGTTGATGCCGTCACCCGGCACCAGCTTGTCGAAACCTGCCTGCGTCAGATCGCGGTAGCGCACCGGAAAGTCCGCCACATCGGGCACCCGGCTCTTTCGCGCGAGTTCGCGCGACACGGGCATCACGATGACGTCCTTGTCATCGTGAGCCCCTGTCATTTCGCTAAGCATCGGGCCGGACCGTGGGAGCTGGCAACCCGTGAGTGTCAGCGCTGCAAGCAGCAGCATGGCAAGCGTCGCATGGCGCCGCGCGCCCAGGGCCGGGACGTTCATTAGCATAGGTTCCTTCAACTTCAGCACTTTTAAAAAGAGCAACTACCCGTCACGCCTGCATCAGGCGCTTGGGCGCAACGTCAATGCGCTCGTCGTTCTCGGACTCGGTCATGGCGGGCATGCAGATGCTCATGAACTTCGTGAGCATCGCGTCCAGCGAGAACAGCTTCTGCGCCCGCTGGCGGCTATTTGCCCGCATGTCCGCATTGCTGCGCACCTGGTCCACCATGTTCAGGACCTTCTCGCAGGCCTCGTGCATGTCGGGATGATCCACGCAGCTGAGCAGGTGGCCCGTCTCGTCCTCGACAAAGCACTCTTCCGCGCCGCCGGCCGGCGTGGAAATCACCGGCACGCCCAGCAACTGGGCCTCGATCAGCACATTCGGCAGGCCTTCGTAGCGCGACAACAGCACGCTGGCGTCCATCTTCGAATACCAGAAGCCCACGTGATTCGACAGCCCCACCAGCAACAGGCGCTCCAGCACGTCGTGCTCCAGCGCCAGCGCCTCGATGTTCTCGCGCAGGCGTCCGTCGCCCACGAGGAAAAAGCGCGCTTGCGGCCGCTCCTTCAGGTAAAGCGCCGCCAACTTGATGAAGAGCTGCGGACGCTTGTCCGGCTCCAGGCGGAACACGCCGCCGATCGTTTCGGTGGCGTCCTTGGTGCGCTCGTGGAAGGCTTCCCACTTGGCTTTGTCGGCGTCCGAGGCGTCGGTCGCCAGATCCGGCACGCCGTTGTACAGGATGTGGAAGCGTTCCAGCGGCAGGTCCAGCCACTCGGCGTACGCTTCCGCGGCCTTGCGGCTGTTGCTCACGAACACCACGCCCGGCACCAGGGCCAGCGCCTGAAACAGCTCGGGATACTCTTCGCGGAAACGGTCTTTGCGGATGTTCGGAGGCAGGCCGCGGAACACCAGGTGGATCGTCGGCGTGCCGGCCAACAGCGCCGCCAGGGCGCCAAAGAGGCACGTGCCGTCCTGCCACAGGCTGACCACGTCGAAACGGTTGGCGCGCAGCACCGGCGCCAGCCGCGTCACGCCGTAGTGCACCGGCGGAGGCAGCTGTTCCAGCAGGCGGCCCAGGTTGCCTTCGGGCACGGACTGGTGCGCCACCGAGATGGCCGGCAGGCGGTTGATCTCCGTGACCGGAATCTGCGCCTTGATGAGCACCGGCAGGAAGAAGTCGTCCTGTTTCTTGGGCGACCCGGACGGCTCGGTGTGCTGCTTGACCAGCACCTCGACCTTCTTGGGCCGCATCAGGATGTCGGGCGGCTGCAGTTCCGGGGACGCGGCCAGGCGGGTCAGCTCGCCCGCCAGACGGGTCAGCTGGCGCTCGGCGCCGCCCGGTCCCAGGCTGCCGGTGACCAGCGCCACCGACACGAGCTTGTCCGGCGTACTTTCCGCAATCTTGCGGTTGCGAAAGTGCAGGATCGCGTGCTTCATCGACACGATGCGCACATCCTTGCCCACCAGCCCCTCTTCGGTTTCGAAGCGCTGATAGAACGCGTAGTCGCTGGCCAGCCCCTCGGCCAGTTCGGCCGCCTTGCTGCCGGGCGTCAGGTGCTTGGCCACGGGCGCGATCGCGTCCCACGCGTCGGCCAGCAGGCCGCGCTTGCGCAGGCGCTTGGCGAACTCCACGCGCATGTTGCGATCCGTGTGCTGCGAGATCAGACGCCGGAACAGCGCGTCCGACTGCTCGTGCGCGCGGATGTCGCTCAGCAGCTTCGCCCGCGCAAACAGGCGGTCCGGATTCGTCGTCTCGGCCGGCAGGTGACGGTCGACCAGCGCCATGGCTTCGTCCAGGTGCCGTTCCTTCACCAGCCGCGTCGCGCAGTAGCGCACGATCTGCAGGTCATCCGGGCACTCCTCGAGCAGCGTGGCCCACTGCTCGGCCATGCCCTCGTTCAGGCCCGCCGACTCCTGCAGGCGGAGCAGGAGGAAGCGGACCTTCGAGTCTTCCATGTAATCGCGGGCAAGCTGCTTGGCCCGCGCCAGGTTGTCCTGAGCGACTTGAACCCGCCCCGATGCCGCAACGATTTCCTCCAACTGCGCTTGAACTTGCTGAAGATCGGACTTGGCGTCCACTCGCTCGGTTATCAGAGGGGGATTCATGCTGCCTTTCTCCGGTTGATCTTCTCGATCCAGACAAGGCAGCGCTCGATGTAGTGGTCGTACTGCGCCGGGTTCTCGGAACGTTCCTGCAACTGCTTCCAGTACGGCAGGGCCTGTTCGAAGCGGTGCAGACGCATGGCGCCGACCGCGGCCAGGCGCAGGCCGATGGGATCATCCGGCACCAGCGACACGATGCGTTCGCCCAGCGCCAGGCGCTCGGTCGTGCTGGACGGTTCCAGCGCGCGCGCTTCGGCGTACAGATAGGCCAGGATGCGGCGCTTTTCGTGGTCCACTTCCGGCATGCCGGGCCACGATTGCGCGACGCGGTCCAGCAGCTTCCAAGCGGCCTGATGATCGCCGTTCGACAGGATCTCGCGAGCGCCACGGATGGCGCGCGGGCCGAGCCGGCCGAGTTGGCGTTCGGCTTCGTCCTTGGCGCTTTGATCGGCGCCCGAATGACCCAGCACATCCTTGTACGCGTCGATCGCTTCACCGAACCAGCCGCCATTGAAGGCAACGCGGGCAAAGTGCAGCTTGGCGCTGAACGGAGCGGCATCGCCGGAGGCGGCCACTTCCAGGTGACGCATCGCCGTCTTCTTGTCGCCCAGCGCGTCAGCCGCGCGGCCACGCATGGCGTGCAGTTCGGGGAAGTCCACGTTGGTGTCGATGGCCAGGTTGGTCAGGTCGATCACTTCCTTGTGGTTGCCGGCCACCAGCGCGGCACGCACGCCCAGGCGCATGGCGCGTTCGAAGGCGCGCTGTGCACGGGCGCCGGCCAGCGCGTCGGGATTGAGCAGGCGGTGCGCGCAGATGCGTTCGGCGGCGTCGCGCAGACGTCCTTCTTCCAGGGCGCGGTTGCCTTCCTCGGCCCACGTCGCGGACTGCGATTGCAGCCATGCGCTGATCTCTTCGTTCTCGCTCTTGGCCAGGCCGCAAGAGGCTGCCAGCGTTGCCGCGGCCATGATGCAACCGCGCCACGAGGCTTCCTTGACCAGCTCCAGCGCGTCGCCCTCTTCCAGCTTGGGCTGTTCGCCCGCCAGGTCGCGCAGCGCGTCGCGGTCGCCTGCCAGCAGGCGGTCGCGCCACAGCACGGCAAAGCCGCGGCCGTAGTTCGGGATCGCCGCGCGCACTTCGTGCACCCAGCGGATCGCCGCTTCCATGTCGCCGCCCGTCTGCAGCAGGGACAGCACCGTGTCGGCCGCTTCCACCGCCATCGTGTCGGTCGGTTCGGAGATGCGGAACAGCTGCTTCCAGTTGCCCAGGCTTTCGTCCACATAGCCCAGGTGGCCGGCGGACACCGCCGCGATGCGGACGATTTCCGGCGTTTCGATCTCGTCACCCAGCAGGCCTGCGGCCAGCGAGTACGCCACGTCGTAGCGGCCCAGCTTGAACTGGTTGCGCATCAGGATCTGCTCGGCCTTGCTGCCCGAGGACAGCGCATCGGCGCTGCCCAGAAGGGCCAACGACCCCTCGTAGTCGCCCAGTTCTTCCTGAATGCGCGCGAAGAGCACGACGTGATCCGGCAGGCTGGGGTAGCGGCGCAGCACATCGCGCACGCGGCGCGAGGCTTCGCGCAGCTCGCCCGAGTCCCACAGCTTCTCGATGCGTTCGACGCTTTCTTCCGCGCCCAGCTTGGGCACCGAGACCTGCGGGGTCGAGGAGCTCATGCGCGGACGGATGAAGTTCTTGTACCAGTCGGTGTACAGGCGCTCGGCGAAGGCCGGCGTGTAGTGGGTCAGGTCCAGCCCGCCGTCTTCCATGGCGTCGGCCTGGCCCAGCTTGTTCATCAGCGGGGTCGGGTCATAGCACGGCACGCCGATGCGTTGCGCGGCCGCGGCAATGGCGGCGATCAGCTGCTGACGCTGTTCGATCGGCACGTTGTCCGGGGTATGGGCGTTGACGTGGGTGACGAACACGACCTTGTCGCGGCCCAGCAGCTCGACGAGCTGGCGCATCTCCTGCTCGATCTCCTCGTCCGTCTGGTCGCGCTTGACGACGCGGGCGAGCAGGTCCCGGTCTTCATTGTTCAGGCTCTTGAAGACCGGATCCTGATCCAGCTGCGCGCGACGCTCGGCCAGGCGGTCGGCCACGGCCATCGACCAGAACGCGCGGGTGCGGGCGCGGTCGGCAAAGAACTCGCTGAAGTAGCGGACCAGGTAGTTGGACTGGATGGGGTGGCCGTCGATCGTCAGCAGCTTGCGCGAGGACAGCTCGACCATGTACAGATCAGCCGGCTTGTGCGTGCCTTGGCGAGCCTGCTCGCCATTGGACGGACGGAAGATCAGGCGCTGCACGTCAGCCGGGATGTCGCTCTGGCTGAACATGAAGCGCGCCTGCTGGAGGGCTTCGGCGGCCGTGTGCACGAATCCGTAGTTGCGGCCGAGCTGAAGTTTGATCGGGTAGCGGCCCACGGCATCACGCAGGGGCGTGTGGATGCGGCAGGTTCCGATGGGAGCGATGGTAAATGCGGTCATTCAGGGTCTCTCCTGTATTGATGGATTACGAGCCTGAACTAGAGAGTCCAGTACAAAAGGTCGGCCGGGAGGCGCTTGGCATCCAGCACCGACTTCAAGTCGCAGACCATGCCGCCGTTCTTGACGAGCTGCGGCAGGTCTTCCCAGATGGTTTCCATGGTTTCGCGGTGCGGCACCGCCAGGATCAGGACGTCCATGTCGCGGAAGGCGCCGCGGTCGACGAGCTTGATCCCGTACTCGTGCTCCATCTGCTCCGGATCGACCATCGGATCGCACGCAACCGGCGTGATGCCGTACTGGCCAAGCGCGTGGTACAGATCGACGATCTTCGAGTTGCGGATGTCGGGCACGTTTTCCTTGAAGGTCATGCCCAGGATGCCGACGCGGGTGTTGGCATTCAGGCGGCCGTTGCGTGCAAGCTGCTGCACCAGGCGCGAGGCGACGTGCGCGGCCATGCCGTCGTTGATGCGGCGGCCGGACAGGATGACTTCAGGGTGATAGCCCAGTTCCTGGGCCTTGGACGTGAGGTAGTACGGGTCGACACCAATGCAGTGGCCGCCCACCAGTCCGGGCGTGAACTTCAGGAAGTTCCACTTGGTGCCGGCGGCCGCCAGGACCTCCGAGGTGCGGATGCCGACCAGATCGCAGATCTTGGACATCTCGTTCATGAGCGCGATGTTGATGTCGCGCTGCGTGTTCTCGAGCACCTTGGCCGCTTCGGCCACCTTGATCGAGGAGGCGCGATGTACGCCCGCGTCGATGATCTGCTCGTACACGCCGGCAATCACTTCCAGCGATTGCTCGTCCTGGCCGGACACGATCTTGACGATCTTCTCCAGCGGATGCTCCCGGTCGCCCGGGTTGATGCGCTCGGGGCTGTAGCCCAGCTTGAAGTCGACGCCGGCGCGCAGGCCGGATGCCTTCTCAAGTTCCGGGCCGCAGATTTCCTCGGTCGCGCCGGGGTGGACGGTCGACTCGAAGACCACGATGCAGCCGGGGCGCAGCACGGGGCCGATGGCCTGGCACGCCCGAACCAGCAGGGAAAAGTCGGGATTGTTTTTTTCGTCGACGGGCGTCGGGACAGCCACTACGAAAAAGTCGCAGCCTTCCAGTTCGGACAACTGGTCGGTGAACTGCATGGGGGAGGCAAGCAATACGTCGCGTTCGATCTCGCCAGTCCAGTCATCACCCTCTTTCAGCCGTGCGATTCTCCGCTTGTCCACGTCAAAGCCGATGACATCAAAGCGCCTGGAAAATGCCACTGCCACGGGCAGGCCGACATATCCAAGGCCACACACTGCGATTCTCTTTACCACGGGGGACCTCACTGTTTTCGTCGTGTCGCAGACACTAGAAATCGACGCCCCGAAGCGAGCACTTCGACATGAAATCGAAATACCCTTGCCATATAGGGGCGGACGTATTGCTAAAAATGAATTTGGCTCGGTACCCGGTTAACTATCCGGTTGGCGAGCCTGGGGATCGTAGAGGGGTCGCGCAGCAAACTTTTTTCTAAATATTTTTATTGCTGCGGAAATAAATCAGGACAACCCGTAATAAACCCGGGAAATCCCTAGAAAAATTACATTCATTACACAAACCGCAACATGAGACGGTCGTTTCATGTAATCAAATATGAAAAGACGTTTTTCTTGGTCTGGTTTAACCAAACTGAAAAATCATTATCCAGATCAGTAGCTTATTTAGTAATTGCGTCAGGCAATATAAAAAAGATGCACCAAACTGGATCAGCACGCACCATTATCAGCACGAGACATGCCTGGGTTTTCATCGGCCGGTAATAAATGGCCGGGCGGTGGACAACATGGCAGACAACAGGTGGTTGTGCGATACGCGGCGCTTCTTGCCAATGCGCTTCCTGCAATGCACTTCTTGCAGCGCACCTCTTGCATTGCACTTCTTGTAAAAACAATCCGCGCAAATGCAAAAAAGCCGGCAGCGCTTGCGCGATACCGGCTTTCAGCCAAAAGGTGTCGGGAAACACCTTCTTGAATTCTCGACCACATGAAGTGGTCGGGGCGAGAGGATTCGAACCTCCGACTCCTGCGTCCCGAACGCAGTACTCTACCAGGCTGAGCTACGCCCCGATCTTGACTACTCATTTAGCGGTGCTCAGACCCACTAAACGTTTCACTGCACTTTCTTTACTGCTTTTTCGCTTCAGGCTGCCTGATCACTCAGACCACCGGTTGGTACAACCTCAGTGAATTTCCAACCGCCTTTTTTGCTAGCGATCTCTATTCACCGCGAAAGCGCAGAATTCTAACAGAGAATTTTGAAAAGGGGAAATGGGGTAGATCGAAAGGGCTTCACGGGCCCGATCTGCCTCGGCCACGGCGGCCAGGCGGGCGTGTTCCAGCGCGTCCGTGGCCTGGATGGCGGCGGCCACGGCAGCGAAGTCGGCGTCGCCCGTCTTGATGGCGTCGCGGATCAGTTGCTGTTGTTCAGGCGTACCCACTTCCATGACACGGATCAGCGGCAGCGTGGGCTTGCCTTCGCGCAGGTCGTCGCCGACGTTCTTGCCCAGCGCGGCGGCGTCGCCGCTGTAGTCCAGGACGTCGTCGACCAGCTGGAACGCGGTGCCCACGTGGCGGCCATAGGCGGCCGCGGCGGCTTCCTGCTCGGGCGTGGCGCCCGCCAGCACGGCGCCCACCTGAGCGGCGGCTTCGAACAGCTTGGCGGTCTTGTAGCGCACCACCTGCAGGTAGCGCTCTTGCGAGACGTCCGGGTCATGCACGTTCAGAAGCTGCAGCACCTCGCCCTCGGCGATCACGGTGGTGGCTTCGGACAGGATGCTCATGATGCGCATCGAGTCGGCCTCCACCATCATCTCGAACGACCGCGAATACAGGTAGTCGCCCACCAGGACGCTGGCCGCGTTGCCGAACACGGCGTTGGCGGTTTCGCGCCCGCGGCGCAGGTCGGACTCGTCCACCACATCGTCGTGCAGCAGCGTGGCCGTGTGGATGAATTCCACGACGGCGGCCAGCAGTTGGTGATGGGTGCCTTCGTAGCCCAGGGCGCGCGCCACCATCAGCACCATGGCCGGGCGCATGCGCTTGCCGCCCGCTCCAATGATGTAGTCGCCGATCGTGCGGATCAGAACCACATCGGAATTCAGCCGCTCGCGGATAACCGCATCGACGGCTTTCATATCGTCAGCTATGGGGGCAATGAGCGCGGGGAGATTCAAGACGTATCCGACAAGTGTGAAGCGAGCCGCGTGACGGCTCTTACCGCTGGGCCCGCCAGCGGTCGGCGGGGGATTCGACCGTGGATTATACGGGGAGTGCGCGGGAATTCCGGGCGCGCATGCCGCAAGCGGCAAGGCCCGGCGCCGCGGGCCCTGCCCCGGGTCGGATCCAGCGGAGGGCTCAGCGCCCGTACGGCAGCAGCCCCCGCGCGGCCAGGTTGGCGTAAAGCGCACGCACGCCAAACGTCCAGGGCGGGATTTCGGTGGCCAGTTGCACTTCATTGACCAGTGCGCCCAGGCGCTCCGAGGCGATGACGACCCGGTCGCCGGTCACGTGGGTGAAGCCGGTGCCAGGGCCCTTGCGGTCCTTGGACGGCGAAAACATCGTGCCCAGGAACAACATGAAGCCGTCGGGATACTGATGGTGCGCACCAAAAGTCTGGCGCACGAGGTCCAGCGGGTCGCGGCTGATTTCGCGCATGTGGCTGACGCCGTCCAGCTCGAACCCGTCGGGGCCTTCGATGCGCAGCGAGACGTCGGCATCGCGCACGCTGTCCAGCGTGAAGCCGCCATCGAACAGCCGGATGAACGGACCGATGGCGCAGGACCCGTTGTTGTCCTTGGCCTTGGTCAGGAGCAGCGCGCTGCGGCCTTCGATGTCGCGCAGGTTCACGTCGTTGCCCAAGGTGGCGCCCACCACTTCGCCACGGCTGTCGACCGCCAGCACGATCTCCGGCTCGGGGTTGTTCCACTGCGATTCCGGCAGCACGCCGATCCGCGCGCCGAATCCCACCGAGGCCATGGGCGGTGTCTTGGAAAAGACTTCAGCGTCGGGGCCGATGCCCACTTCCAGATATTGCGACCACTGGCCGCGCTCGATCATTTCGGCTTTCAGGCGGATGGCTTCGGGCGATCCCGGGCGCAGTCGGGACAGATCCGAGCCGATCAGCGCCTGCATCCGCACGCGGATTTCTTCCGCGCGGCCGGCGTCGCCGCCCGCCTCTTCCTCGATCAGGCGTTCCAGCAGACTGATGGCAAAGGTGACGCCCGCTGCCTTCACGGGCTGCAGATCGCACGGCGCCAGCAGGCGCGGGCCGTCGGCGCCTTGCAGCGTGGCCGCCATGAGGGCGCGCGCGTCGCCCAGGGATTCGCCCTTGGCCTCGCGCGCCACGGCCACGCGGTCGGGATGGTCCAGCAGGTCGGATACGGTCGGCGCCGTGGCGGTGATATCGATCACCTCGCCCGCACGGACAACGACCACGCTCGGTCCGCCGGCAGGATCGGGGCGCCAGACGCGGCCCACCAACAGGGCGTCGGGCAGGTCGGCGGGCAGCAGGGTGTTGTCGTTCATGGTGTCTCCTCGCGTGATGCCCGTCCGGGTGGCGGGCGCGTGATTGTTTTGCGCCGGATTACCGCCCGGGCGTCGGTGGCACGGTCGCATGAATGGCCGGCCGGCATGGCAGCCCGACACGCGCAATCCATGCGGCATGGGCATCCCCGCAACGCGGCACACCCATCGGCATGGCGAACCAGTCTAGGAGACTTCATTTATCATGTCCAACATCTTGCTTTTACGTCCAACCTATTGGAATCATGGCTGCCGATTACGACGTCCCCGCCATCCGCCGCACCCACGACATCCTGCGCGTGCTGTCGGGCCGCCCCACGCCGGTCAAGGCCGCCGAACTCGCGCGGGCCTGCGAGATGCCCAAGAGCACGCTGTACCTGCTGCTCGACTGCCTGGAGCAACGCCGATGGGTCGAACGCCAGGACGGCGGCTACATCATCGGACTGGAATTGATGGCGCTGGGCGCCGCCTACCTGCGGCACGATGGTCTGCAAGCGGCCTTTCACCACTCGGCCGCCGCCTTCGTGGACCGCTGCAACGAGGTCGTGCAATTGGCGGCGCTGGATGGCTTTGACGTGGTGTACCTGGCGCGGGAAGATGCGCGCCGGCCCGTGCGCCTGGTGTCGGACCTGGGCTTGCGGCTGCCCGCACACGCCTGCGCGCTGGGCAAGGCGCTGCTTGCCAGCCTGCCGCCCGAGGAGCTGGCGGTCCGGCTACCCAAGACCCTGCCCCGCGTCACCGACCGCACGATCTCGGACGCCGCACACCTGCACCGAGAGCTTGAAGAGGCGCGCCGGGAGGGTCTGGCCCAGGACCGGGAGGAAGTCGCCACCGGCCTCGTATGCTTTGCGGCCTTTGTCGGCGTGACGCCGCTGGGCAAGCGGGTCGCGGTCAGCACGTCCATCCCGACCGACCGGCTGGACGACGCCCACCGGCAAGCGGCCATGGACGGCATCCGCCGGGTGGCGCGCGACATCGCGCTGCGCGTGATCCCCGCTGTCTGAAGCCTTCACGCCACACCTAAGCCCTTAGCCTGCAACAGCTTTTTGACTTTCCAAAAGTCCCAGGCTAATATCTCGGATTCGGTCAGCAATGGCCGAATTACGTCGGTTGTTCGTGTATGCCACCTGACGCCCTGGTCAGCCCTGAATCTTCGGGCATTTGGCAAGGACGGTTCAGCAAGGCACCCTAGCCCAGCAGGGCAGGCCACACGAACGAACCCATTTACCTATTTAAGGAACACCCCATGTACGCGGTCGTAAAAACCGGTGGCAAGCAGTATCGCGTTGCCGCTGGCGAAAAACTCAAGATAGAACAGATACCGGCTGACATTGGGCAAGAAATCACCCTGGACCAAGTGCTGTCCGTGGGCGAAGGCGACCAACTGAAAGTTGGCACGCCCCTCGTCTCCGGCGCCGTGGTCAAGGCAACGGTTCTTGCGCAAGGCCGCCACGACAAGGTCAAGATCTTCAAGATGCGCCGTCGCAAGCACTATCAGAAGCGTCAGGGCCACCGTCAGAACTACACCGAAATCCGCATCGAAGCCATCACGGCTTAAGAAGCGACTCGGTACCACTTAGCAGGAGCTAAACATGGCACAGAAAAAGGGCGGCGGCTCTACGCGGAACGGACGCGACTCAGAATCGAAGCGTCTGGGCGTCAAGGCATTCGGCGGCGAACTCATTCCCGCTGGTTCGATCATCGTGCGTCAGCGCGGTACTCGCTTCCACGCTGGCGTGAACGTCGGCATGGGCAAGGACCACACCCTGTTCGCGCTGGTCGACGGCAAGGTTCAATTCGGCTTCAAGGGCGCATTGAACAAGCAGACCGTTTCGATCGTCGCTGCCGAGTAATCGGTTGGCAAGCCCGCGGACCTCACGTCCGCGGTTGCATACGATCTGGAACGCGGTCCGCCGCGTTTCCCGAACGGCAAAAGCCCTGTCGCGTGCGGCAGGGCTTTTTTGTTTGAAGGCAATTGGCGAGTAAGCTCTCGATTGCCTCCCGGCGGCTCCCTGTACGGACGCCCGCCCTCACCTACTACACGCGCAGACACCATGAAATTCGTAGACGAAGCCACCATTGAAGTGGTCGCCGGTAAAGGCGGCAATGGCGTGGCGAGCTTTCGCCGCGAAAAATTCATTCCCCGTGGCGGTCCCGACGGCGGCGACGGTGGCCGCGGCGGCACCATCTATGCGGTGGCCGATCGCAACATCAACACGCTGATCGACTTCCGCTACGCGCGCCTTCACCGCGCCAAGAACGGCGAAAACGGCCGCGGCTCGGATCAATACGGCGCTGCCGCCCCGGACATCACCCTGCGCGTGCCGGTGGGCACGATCATCCATGACGCCGACACCGGCGAAGTCCTGTTCGACCTGAACAAGCACGAACAGAAAGTCGTGCTGGCAGCCGGCGGCCAGGGCGGCATGGGCAACATCCATTTCAAATCCAGCGTGAACCGCGCCCCCAAGCAGTGGACGCCGGGCAAGGAAGGCGAGCACCGCTACCTGCGCATGGAACTGAAAGTGCTGGCCGACGTGGGTCTGCTGGGCCTGCCCAACGCGGGCAAGTCGACGCTGATCACCCGCATTTCCAACGCCAAGCCGAAGATCGCCGACTATCCGTTCACCACGCTGCATCCCAATCTGGGCGTGGTGCGCACGTCGCCGTCGCGCAGCTTCGTCGTGGCCGACATTCCGGGTCTGATCGAAGGCGCCTCCGAAGGAGCCGGCCTTGGCCACCTGTTCCTGCGCCATCTGGCGCGCACCCGCGTGCTGCTGCACCTGGTGGACGTGTCCACGCCGGACCCGGACGCCGATCCGGTCGAGCAGGCCGTCGCGGACGCCCGCGCCATCGTCGAAGAATTGCGCCGCTATGACGCCGAACTGGCCGCCAAGCCCCGCTGGCTGATCCTGAACAAGCTGGACATGGTGCCGGACCCGGAGGACACCAAGCGCCGCTTCCTGGAACTCTACGGCTGGACGGGTCCGGTATTCGGCATCTCGGGCCTGTCGGGCGAGGGCACGCAAGACCTGATCTACGCGCTGCAGGACTACCTGGACGCCGAACGCGAAAAGGAACAACTTGCGCAGGATCAGGCCGAAGGCACCTACGTGGCGCCGGACCCGCGCTTTGACGACACGCGCACCGACGCGGACAAGCCGGCGGCGCCGCGCGGCGGTAACGAATAAGCCATAATCGCAGTCCTTTCGATTACGCTTTTTTTCGCCGCAGCCGGCCGCCATCATGTCTGCTGAATCACCCGCCGTTTCCGTCGTCACCCACGCCCAGCGCATCGTCGCCAAAGTCGGCTCATCGCTGGTCACCAACGAAGGCCGAGGCCTGGACCGCGCCGCGGTCGCGCACTGGGCCGCGCAGATCGCCGCCCTGCACAAGCAGGGCAAGCAGATCGTGCTGGTGTCCAGCGGCGCCATCGCCGAAGGCATGGCGCGCCTGGGCTGGCGCAAGCGCCCGTCCGTCATGCACGAGCTGCAGGCCGCGGCAGCCGTGGGCCAGATGGGACTGTGCCAGGCCTACGAGGCCGCCTTCGCGGAACACGGCCTGCGCACCGCGCAGATTCTGCTGACCCACGAAGACCTGGCCGACCGTCACCGCTATCTGAACGCGCGCAGCACCCTGTTTGCGCTGCTGCGTCTGGGCGTCGTGCCCATCGTGAACGAAAACGACACGGTCGTGACCGATGAAATCCGCCTGGGCGATAACGACACGCTGGGCGCGCTGGTCACCAACCTGATCGAGGCCGATACGCTGGTCATCCTGACCGACCAACGCGGCCTGTACGACTCGGATCCGCGCAAGAATCCCCAAGCCAAATTCATTTCGCATGCCCAGGCCGGCGAACCCGCGCTGGAAGCCATGGCGGGTGGCGCGGGCAGCGGCATCGGCACCGGCGGCATGCTGACCAAGGTGCTGGCCGCCAAGCGCGCGGCGCACAGCGGCGCGCACACCGTCATCGCCTCGGGCCGCGAACGCAACGTGCTGACGCGACTGGCCCAGGGCGAGTGCATCGGCAGCGAACTGCAGGCCGTCCTGCCGGTGTGGTCGGCGCGCAAGCAATGGCTGGCCGATCACCTGCGGCTGCGCGGCCGCGTCGTGCTGGACGACGGCGCCGTGCAAGCGTTGCTGCGCGAAGGCAAGAGCCTCTTGCCCATCGGTGTGACCGACGTCGACGGCGAGTTCGGCCGCGGCGACGTCGTGGCCTGCGTGGACAGCAAGGGCGTGGAATGCGCCCGCGGCCTGATCAATTATTCGTCTGCCGACACGCGCCGCATCCTGCGCCAGCCGTCGTCGCAGATCGCGCGCATTCTGGGCAGCATGACCGAACCCGAGCTCATGCACCGGGACAACCTGGTGGTGCTGTAAGTCAGACGCCGTCCGCCACCGAAGGCGCCCTGCCCGCGCCTTCGGGCAGCAGGATGTACCCCCACCCCCGCACCGCCAATAGCGGAAGTTCGATATTGAACCGGCGCGCCTTGCTGCGCAGCCGGGACACCACGACATCCACGCGCCGCGCGCCGTCCAGGGGGTCGCGCGTTTCCGCCGGAAAGAAGTTCTCGCGATGCAGGCAGTAGCCCGGCGCATTGAACAACCGCATCAACACGGCCCGCTCGCGCAGCGTGAGCGGCAGGCGTTGCCCCGCAGGGCCCACCAGCACCCGCCCCGGCGCCACGACCCGCCACGCGCCCGGTCCGCATCGCGAACGCCGGTACAAGCTGCGCAAGAGCGCATCCCATTCCAGGGGCTCCATGCCGGCCGGCACACAGGCGTCAACGCCCGCGTCCAGCGCCGCCGCGCGCTCGGCCGCGGTGGCGCTGCCGTCCTGCCACACCACCCGGGCGCCGGGCGCGGCGTGGCGCAATTGGCCGACAAGATCGGCAATGCCGGCGCGCGGGCCCTGCAGCGCCAGCAGATCCGGCGCCTGGTCAGGCAGGTGTTCCTGCAGCGCGTCCACCGATGCGAAGACGCGGGTCTCCCATTGAAACTGGCGCAGCACGGCGGCAAGACGCCACCCCGCCACATTCTCAGATGGCACGATGAACACGCTGCCCCGCTCCCACATGCGACCGCCTCAGAAGTTATCACCCTAGTGTTACTTATATCCACCAACGTGACCGACCTGCAAGCTTCAATCGCCCTGTGAAAACATTCTCAGACCGACTGAAGCATGCGCGTCTTCTTCGTGGCCACACGCAGAAGGCGCTCGCCCGTTTGGTGCGAATCTCCCAAAGTGCTATCGGCAGCTACGAAAGTGGTCTGCGGCATTCGAGCCGATCCGCGCGCAAGCTGGCGCAGGCGTTGAAGATCGAAGTCGAATGGCTGGAGACCGGCAAGGGTCCCATGGAACTTCCCCTGGAAGCCTACGACCTGAGCAATACCTTGCCAGTATCAGGCGTGTCCGACGCCGCGCCGCGCCCGGGCGGCCGGCCCCGCCCGCAGGCGCCTTGGCCCTATCCCAACATTTCGCCCTCGCAATTCGAGTCGCTGACGGCTGACGAACGGGCAATGCTCGAAGCGTTGACCCAGACCTTCATCGAAACCACATTGCTTCGCCGCGGCATCAAGCCGCGCGGCCGCAAGATCGGCTGATTGCGATACAGGCGGGCGGTCGTTTACCCGGAACCATTCATCCCGCGCTTGTTGGCCGCCCACGATGCATGCGCCGCCCCTTCCGGACAAAAGCGCGGCGCAAAAAAAACCGGCTACATGAGCCGGTTTTTTTTGCGCGCCCTGAATCAGGGCTTGGCGGCGGGCGCCGGCGCGGGGGCCGTGCCACCTGCCGCAGGCGCGGCGTCGCCACGGATGCGGGCGGCGATCTCGGAAGCGGCTTGAGCCGAAGGCACGCCGAATGCCAGCACGCCGCGGTTGAGCGGTTCGCCGATCAGCGGCGCGGCAACCAGTTCCTGATCGATCACCAGAGCCAGGACGCTGCCGACATTGGCGGTGCTGACGGTGGTGAGCTTGCGCGTGCCGGCTTCAGAGAAACGCAGGCCAACAAAGTTCTGGCCTTGGCGGTCCACCAGTGCGGCGGCATCGGTCAGGTCGGCGCGCGTGAGGACGGGCGTTTCCTGCAGATAGAGCTTGCCGTCCGGGAGGCTGACTTCACGCAGGCCGGCGCCGGGTTCGCGCTTGGCGAGATAGAAATCCACGCGCGCGGCGGTCGCGGGCGTGGCGGCTTGCTGGCCCGCTTGAGGCGTGGTCGCGGCGTCGGACGTCTTAGTCGGGGCGGTCTTGCAACCCGCTAGCGCCAATGTCACGACAACGAGGGCGGGCGCCAAAGTGCGTAGGTTCAGTTGCATGCTCGATTCCTTCTTAAGTGGGCTGATGCCGAACGGTAAGACTCTAAGACTGTACACGCGGCGGGTGGAAAAAAGTGTACCGAACCTGCATGACGGTGTCTGCCTAGACTGAATCCAAATGTAAAGCAGTAATACCAGCCTGCTTGAAAAGCCCTATTTACGCGGCTTGCGGCATTCCCAACAGATTGATGAAGGCGCCGAGTCCGCTTGGCTCTATACTTCGCGTTCACGCAGGGGTACTCGTCCCGCTTCAGGGCGGCGACGTGTTGAGAGAGTCCCTTCGTACCAGTACGGATAATGCCGATGCTGGGAGCGTATTCCCGCCGCGCGTCTTCGCACGCCTGGACGGGAGTCCATCCCGATCGGCTCCAACCACTCGCTTGGAGCTTTCCATGAACGCCAATCCCAAATTCCTGGCCGCTACCGCCGAAGTCGACGCGGCGGCCGTCGCACCGCTGCCCAAATCCCGCCGCGTGTATGAAGTGGGCTCGCGCCCCGACATCCGCGTACCCTTCCGGGAAATCGAACAGGACGACACGCCGACGATGTTCGGCGGCGAGAAGAACCCGCCGCTGACGGTGTACGACTGTAGCGGCCCCTACACGGACCCCGAGGCCAAGATCGATATCCGCCGCGGCCTGCCGGAACTACGCCGCGCCTGGATCGAGGAGCGCGGCGATACGGAGCTGCTGTCCGGTCCCACCAGCGATTACGGCAAGTCGCGTCTGACCGATCCCAAGCTGACCGCGATGCGCTTTGACCTGCAGCGCCCGCCGCGCCGCGCAAAGTCAGGCGCGAACGTGTCGCAGATGCACTACGCGCGCCGCGGCATTATCACGCCGGAAATGGAATACGTGGCGATCCGCGAAAGCCTGCGCCGCGAGCACTACCTGCAGACGCTGCGCGACAGCGGTCCCGACGGCGAGAAGATGGTCAAGCGCCTGCTGCGCCAGCATCCGGGCCAATCATTCGGCGCCTCGATTCCGGCCGCGATCACGCCGGAATTCGTGCGCGCGGAAGTGGCACGCGGCCGGGCGATCATTCCGGCCAACATCAATCACCCGGAAGTGGAACCGATGGCCATCGGTCGCAATTTCCTGGTGAAGATCAACGCGAACATCGGCAATTCCGCGGTGAGCTCGGGCATCGGCGAGGAAGTGGAGAAGATGACGTGGGCGATCCGCTGGGGCGGCGACACGGTGATGGATCTGTCCACGGGCAAGCACATCCACGAAACCCGCGAGTGGATCATCCGCAATTCGCCGGTGCCGATCGGCACGGTGCCGATCTACCAGGCGCTGGAGAAGGTGGACGGCAAGGCCGAGGACCTGACCTGGGAGATCTTCCGCGACACGCTGATCGAGCAGGCGGAGCAAGGCGTGGACTATTTCACGATCCATGCGGGCGTGCGACTTCCGTTCATTCCGATGACGGCAGACCGGATGACGGGCATCGTGTCGCGCGGCGGCTCGATCATGGCGAAGTGGTGCCTGGCGCATCACAAGGAGAGCTTCCTGTACGAACGCTTTGAAGAGATCTGCGAGATCATGAAGGCGTACGACGTGAGCTTCTCGCTGGGCGACGGCCTGCGGCCGGGCTCGGGCTATGACGCAAATGACGAGGCGCAGTTCGCCGAACTGAAGACGCTGGGCGAGCTGACGCAGGTGGCCTGGAAGCACGATGTGCAGGTGATGATCGAAGGGCCGGGTCATGTGCCGATGCAGATGATCAAGGAGAACATGGACCTGCAGCTGGAACACTGCCACGAGGCGCCGTTCTATACGCTGGGTCCGCTGACGACGGACATCGCGCCTGGCTATGACCACATCACGTCGGGTATCGGTGCGGCACTGATCGGGTGGTACGGCACGGCGATGCTTTGCTATGTGACGCCGAAGGAACACCTGGGACTGCCGAACAAGAAGGACGTGAAGGACGGCATCATCACGTACAAGATCGCGGCGCATGCGGCTGATCTTGCAAAGGGGCATCCGGGGGCTGCGATCCGCGACAACGCGCTATCGAAGGCGCGGTTCGAGTTCCGTTGGGATGATCAGTTCAACCTGGGGCTGGATCCGGATACGGCGAAGGAATTCCACGACGAAACGCTGCCGAAGGATTCGATGAAGGTGGCGCACTTCTGCTCGATGTGCGGGCCGCATTTCTGCAGCATGAAGATCACGCAGGATGTGCGGGATTATGCGGCGGCTCAGGGCGTTAGCGAGAAAGAGGCGCTGGCGAAGGGGATGCAGGAGAAGTCGGTGGAGTTTGTGAAGAAAGGAAGTGAGGTTTATCACCGGCAGTGAGTTGCGGGTGTGGCTTGCGGCTTGCGGCTTGCGGCTTGCGGCTTGCGGCTTGCGGCTTGCGGCTTGCGGCTTGCGGCGGATCGGGTTCTTTAGACGCCCGGCGCGTCGTGGGCCTGGGGTGGGCGGGGCTCCGATTGCGGTCCGGAGCCTTCGCTCCGGACTGCCCCGTCCTCAACCTCGTCCGCCTTCGGCTCCCTACGGTTTCCGTCGGGCGCATCTAAACGCCCCGCCCACCCCAGGCCCACGCCACACCGGGCTCGAGTTGCTTAATCTTCCGGGGCGTTGGGGCGAGTCGGGTTCTTTAGGTTCTTGCCATCCGCGGGGTGGAAGAGAAGCGTCTTGCGGTGCCCGCCCCCGGCCGGCCGCGCGGGCGGCCTTTGGGGGCTTACGCGTCGTCTTGCGTCGAGGCGATGACGCTTCGCGTGTGGCGGCATCTGGTTGAGATACCGTCTGACATCGTCGGATTTGGAAGACCAAGTCGGGTGTCTGACACCGCCAGATTCATAAGACCAAGTCAGGTGTCTGACACCCACGGACTCGAATTCGTAAGACCAAGTGAGGTGTCAGACACCGCCATCGCGACGAGGTCAGACACAGGCAGCGGCGGACGATCTCGCCAACTCAACCAGTACCGACGTTAATCGCCACTTGAACTCAAGTGCCCGAGGGGCGGCGCGCGTACGGGTCGGCAGGTTGTGGCTGACCGTCGGGGACTGTCAGTATTTTTGTGTTTGAGGCGTTAGAAGCGTGATAGTTGGTTCTATCAGGCTTATTGATGCTATCTCAGCGATACGGGTCAGTGAAGCGTTCTGCATAAATCACGGCGAAC
>NZ_JAKRML010000018.1:0-125231 GCF_022346505.1 Achromobacter sp. ACRQX | reverse complement strand
GCGTCGACAGCGCCGAGGCACTGCCGCCCAGGCCGCAGTCCCAATGTGGACGCCAACGTATCCATCACGGCGAACGTGGGCGGCAGCGGCGGCGCGGGCGGGCAGGGCGGCACGGCGGCGCTCACCGTCGATCCCGCCAGCACGATCGTCACGCACGGCGACGGCGCGCGCGCGGTGTTGGTGCAGTCCATCGGTGGCGGTGGCGGCGCATCGCAAGGCGGTCAGGTGGGCCTTGCCGTCAATAGCGAAAGCGAAGACGGCTCGACCGATGTCAGAGGCACCGTGTCCGTCGGTCGTGGCGGTTCCGGCGGCGGCTACGGTGGCTCGATCAACCTGAACAGCGATGGCAACGTCACCACCCATGGCGCGGATGCGGACGGGCTGCTGGTGCAGAGCATTGGCGGCTCGGGAGGCCTGGGCGGTGCGGTCGGCGGAACCAGCGAGAACAATTCGTCGGAATCGCTGGACGATTCCGGCACGACGTATCAGTTCAACGTGTCAGTGGGCGGCAACGGCGGCGCGGGGGGCAATGGCGGCGCCATTGGAACCACTTCCAACGCCGCGAGCATCGGCGCTTCCACGAACACGTTCGGGGACTACGCCGACGCTGCGGTGCTGCAATCCATCGGTGGCGGAGGCGGGGCGGGCGGCGCATCGACCGCGTCTTCAAGCATCTCTTCGTCCAACGTGTCGATATCCGTGGGCGGTTCGGGCGGAAGCGGCGGTGCGGGCAACAGCATCGTGGCGTTCCTGAACGGCAACGGCACCAACAGTTTCAACACGGCCGGCTATGGCGCCATGGGCATCGTCATGCAGTCCATCGGCGGCGGCGGCGGCATGGGCGCCACCGGATCGCCGTTGGCGCATGGTTCGCTGCGCGTCGGGGCCACGGGTGGCGGTGGAGGATCGGGCGGCGGCATCACGGTGACCAGCGGCAGCTATGCCTCCATCCAGACCACCGGCGACAGCGCGCACGGACTGGTGTTGCAGTCGATCGGGGGCGGCGGCGGCATTGCGATGGCCGGCAGCACGGCATCGGCCGCCAATCCCGGCAGCCAGCAGTTCAGCCTGCATGCAGGCAGCAACGGCCTTGGCGGTGCGGGCGGTTCGATCAACGCGTCCACCGGCCTGAACCTGAACACCTATGGCGACCGGGCCATCGGCGTCATCGCGCAGTCGATCGGCGGCGGCGGCGGGATCGTGTCGTCCGGCACGGCGACCGGCGTGGGCGCGACGGTGCTGGGCGGCGGCAATGCCAACAGCAGCGCGGTAAACCTGGATCTGCAGTACACCCTGAACACGCATGGCGCCGGCGCGCACGGCGTCGTGGCGCAGTCCATTGCGGATGGCGGCGGCATCCTGGGCGACACGACGAAACTCATCACCACGAACTCGGCCGGGTTCCTGCCCACCGCATTCAGTTCCGGTACCGCCGGCAACGTGTCGGTGTCCTACAGCGGACGGCTTTCGACGTCGGGCGCCAATTCCTACGGCATCATCGCGCAGTCGATCGGTGGCGGCGGCGGGCTGGCCGGCGGACCGCAAGGCGGCTTTGCCGGGTCGGTGGGCGGCAGCACGGGCAATGCAGGCAGCGTGACCGTCAACCAGAGCGGGACACTTAGCGCGACGGGATCGGACTCGACCGGCATCATGGCGCAGAGCCAGGGCGGTCAAAGCGAACAGAGCGTCACGGTCAATATCAACGGCAGCGTGGCGGGCGGCACGAACAGCGGCAAAGGCGTGTGGATACTGGGCGGGCGCAACAACGTGGTGAACGTCAATGCGGGCGGTTCGCTCAGTGCGTTGTCCAACACGGCGCTGACGTTCAATGGCGATTCCTCCACGGCGGCCGGATCCTTCCTCACCTTCAACGTCTACGGCACCGTCTCCGGCAACGTGTATTGCGGCAACACGGATTCCTATGACGCCTGCAACTACATCGTGCAGTCGGGCGGTGTGGTCGACGCGGCGGTGGCTTACCAGGCCAACGTCACCAACTCGGGACTGGTGGTGATCGGCTCGCCGGGCCAGTTCCAGACCCTGACCGTCAGCGGCGATTTCAAGCAGTCGCAAAGCGGCGTCCTGCGCGCCGACGTGGATTTCGACCAGATGCGCGCGTCGCAGATGGTGGTGCAGGGCAACGGCGATCTGAACGGCAAGGTCGACGTGCTTGCCGCCGCGCTGCTGCCGGACCGCGAGTTGACGGTGCTGACGGTGCAAGGCGATTCCCAAGGCAGCGTGGATGCCGTGGACAGTCCGGTCTTCGATTACGCCACCCGCCAGGTCGGCCAGACCACGCGCATCCGCGTGGCGGGGGCGGACTTCAATGCGCCGTCGATGGGCCTGAAGTCCAACCAGCGGCAGGTCGCGGCTCAGCTTCAGCGCATCTGGGATGCCGGCGGCAATGCCGCGCTGGCGCCGCTGTTCGGGCAGTTGGACCAGATATCGCGCCAGGGCGCGGGCGCTTACCGGGATAGCGTGGCCAGCCTGTCGCCGGGCGTGACGGCCGCCCCAGCGGTGCAGTCGGCCGCCAACCTGGGGCAATTCACCGGCGCGATGATGTCGTGTCCCACGTTCACCGGCGTCGATGCGTTTACGGGCGAGCAGAACTGCTTCTGGGGCCAGGTCACGGGCCGCTACACCAACCAGGACGGCAGCAAGGGCACGGCGGGCTTTGACTACGACATGGTGACCTATCAGTTCGGCGGCCAGCGTGAAGTCAGCCCGGGCTGGTTCGTCGGCGGCTCGATGGCCTACGAAAACAGCAAGGTGCGCGCTTCCGACGGCAGCGTGCGCGGCAATGGCGACAGCGGATATGCCGGTGCGGTGGTCAAACGCGAGCAAGGCCAGTGGGTGTTCTCGGCAGCGGTGGGCGGCGGCTACGGCGGCTATCGGATGGATCGCAACATCGGCATCGCGGGATACCAGGACACGCTGACCAGCCGTCCCGATGTCTATGGCTTCAACGCCCGTCTGCGCGCCGCGCGCACGTTCGCGTTCGACAAGATGTATGTGAAGCCCTACCTGGACTTCGATGCCAGCTATACCCGCATGCCGGGATACAAGGAGTCCGGCTCGAATCCGCTGGCCCTGTCGGTCGACAGCAGCGACCAGTTCATCCTGGGGCTGTCGCCGATGATCGAATTCGGCGGCCGCGCGGAGTTGCCCAACGGCGCCATCCTGCGGCCGTTCGTGTATGCCGGCGTGTCTTTCCTGTCCAAGGACGATTGGACGTCGACTGCCCGCCTGCGCGGTGCGCCGGCCGGCACGGGATCGTTCGACACGTCGCTGCCCATCGACAACGTCGTGGGTAAGGTGGGCGCGGGTCTGCATGTGGCGCGCGCTGGCGGCGTGGATTTCCGGCTGCAATATGACGGCCAGTTTTCGGAGCGGGTGCGCAGCAATAGCGGGACGTTGAAGGTCATGGTGCCGTTCTGACGCGCGGGGCGCCGGGCTTGTCTGCATGCAGCCGGGCTCGTCTGCATCCAGCCTGCCTCTGCGCGTCAAACTGCCCGCGTCAGATCGGGTACGCTGTGACGCTCGCAAATCCGGGAAGTCTTGATATGTGGCGCGCGATTTTCAAAATGTCGTTGGCGGTGGGTTGGGGGCTTTGGCTGGCCGCCATGGGGTGGTTCGCATTTGGTATGGGGCGTTACATACCATCCGCCGACGCGACGCTGACGCCGATCATGCTGACGGCCGGCCAGACGGCGCGGGCCGAGGTTTACCGCATCCGCGAAGCGCCGCTGTGGATGGAGGCGCGATTCGGTGGTCCGATGGGCCGGGACCGACCTGAATTGGGAGATCCCGCGACGCGCATCGGTGCGCCGGACGCGAAGCCGCGCAACGTTAATCCCGGAGAGCCGGTGCGAATCCGCGTGCGCGATGGCAAGGGGCTGGACATCGTGGTGAGCGCGGCGCCGCGCAGTGGCTCCAGCGCCACGCATTTCTATCGCAAGCTCTGGCCTGAAAGCCATGCCGACGGCGCGCAGCTTGAGACCGCGCCGGGATTTCCGATGCTGGCGAAGGGGGCGTCGGATCTGACCTTCACGGTGGAAGAGGTTGGACCAGCGCTTCAAGGCGAGCAGATCGAACTGGAGATCAGCGCGCCCATCGGGTTGAAGCGTACGGCGCCGGGGTGGGATGACGTTTCCACCTTCATTTTCTGGCCGTTCTATGCCGCGATTCTGGGCGCGTGGGCGCTGGTATGGGCGGGGCTGACGTGGTGGTGTCGCCGACGGAGCCGGCGGACGGCGAAGCGGGCGATTGCCTGAGTTCAAAGCAACAAGGCCCACGCAATTGCGTGGGCCTTGTTGCTTGCCGGGGCGGCTGAAATCCCGAATGCCGCCGCGCTTTAGAACCGGTACGACGCTTGCAACTGGAATGTCTGTCCCGACACGTTGCCGGTGTCGAACAGGCGATCATAGCTGGCGGTCAGGTCCATGGCCTTGCTGACGGGCAGTGTCAGGCCCAGGCCCGCCGAGAACATGCCGCGCGAAGGCGCCACGCCGGGCAGCGTGAAGCCGGTGCCGTCGGTCGCCGTGGCGTGGAATGCGCGGTTGCTGTCCAGGGTTTCGTAGGCGTAGCCGACGCGGGCCTCGACGACGGCGGGTTTGTCCGACTTCATGCTGAAGGGCATACCCACGACGAGTTGCGCATAGGGCTGCAGGCTGTTGAAGTCCTGCGAGCCGACATCCAGATTCTGGCTGGTCGAGCCCGTTTCGCTGAAGCGTTCGGTGTGCAGGTACAGATAGCGCAGCCCGAGACGGGGCGTGATTGTGAGCGGGCCGGCAGCCAGCGGCAGGCTGGCTTGCAGGCCGGCCGTGATTTCCTGGCCGTCCGAGTCGCCCCGGGCCTTGCCCGGGCCGGGGAAGGACCGGCGCGTCTGGAGGAAGTCGTAGGCGGCGCCAACCGTCGCGGCGATGGTGACCGCACCCAGGCGGCGGCTACCGTAGCCTGCGATGCGCAGGGTGTCGATCTTGCCGCTTGCCTCGTCTTCGGTCACATCGACGTGGCTATAGCCGCCCGCGACGCCCAGCGTCCACGCGCCAACCTGCTGATCCAGGCCGGCCAGAAAGCCGTAATGGCGATCCTTGTAGCTGGGCGCGTCGTCGTTGCCGCGCACGTTGACGCTGTTGGAGACGATCTGGGCCCAGGCTTGGCGGCCGGGGCGCGCGCAATTGGCGGGCGTCGCGGCGTCGGCGCAATCCTGGCCCAGGCGCGCGAGCAGCGTGTCGTTCACGCGCTGGCCTTCGCGGATGGCGGCCGAGGCGACCGCGCCGAAGATCGTGGCGTTGGTGGGGGCAATGACGACGGTCCCGCCGCCAGTGTCCGTGCCGCCGCCGGTGTCGGCGCCGCCGCCGGTGTCCGTGCCGCCACCGGTATCCGTGCCACCGCCAGTATCCGTGCCGCTGGCGGCCAGCGTGAGGGTGCTGCCGTCGGCCAGGTTCTGCACGCTTTGCGCCAGTTCGGCCGGCGCGTTGCTGGTCACGGACGCGAAACGGCCGGTGACGCTGGCCGCGTCGACGATGCGGAAGGACG
The DNA here is from genome assembly GCF_022346505.1 of Achromobacter sp. ACRQX. NCBI lineage: Bacteria > Pseudomonadati > Pseudomonadota > Betaproteobacteria > Burkholderiales > Alcaligenaceae > Achromobacter > Achromobacter sp. ACRQX. The sequence continues at coordinate 119,690 of NZ_JAKRML010000018.1, read as the reverse complement.
TCGCGCTGTAGGTGCCCGGGCCGTACAGCACGTTCAGCGTGCCGGCCAGGGTGGCGGTGCCGCTCACCTTCAGTTGCGAAGCCGTGGTGGGGCTGACGTCGATGAACAGCGTGCCGGTCGGGGACTGCGTGTAATTGCCCAGGATCGTCAGCGTGCCGATGGAGCCGCCCGGACGCACGATACCGTCGTTGGTCACATTGCCGCCGATGGAGCCGTGCCCGCGCAGCGTGCCTGCGCTGCCGACGGCCACGTCGCCCAGGATGCTGGCGGCGGGATGCGCGGCATCACCGATCTCCAACGTGCCCGCGGTCACCGAGGTGCCGCCCGAGTAGGTGTTCACGCCGTTCAGGATCAGCATGCCGCTGCCGGTCTTGGCCAGCGCGCCGCTGCCGTTCAGCGTGGAATCGATGACGGCGGTGGCGTTGGCATCGACCTCGATGGCCGAGGTGGCCGCCGCCAGCCCGATGGCGTCGCCAGTGACGCGGTAGCCGTCGGTGGAGAACTGCATGCCGTTCACGGCGATTGCGCCGTGGCTGGCGTCGACCGTCACGGTGCCCGCCGCGCCGCCGAACACGGGCCGCACGTCGATCAGGTCGAGCTGGCCGTTGGCGGCGCCGTCGGTCGAGGTCCAGTTCTTGCCGTTGGCCGTCCAGGTGCCGGAGCCGCCGGCAATCGTGCCGTCGGCCACGGTGTCGGCGCCGTCCCAGTAGTGGGTCTGGGCGTCGGGCGCGATGGTCACGGTCAGCGCGCCGTTCACGTCGCTCAGTTGGGCGAGCAGGCCGTTGTTGGTGGAAACGAAAGCCGTGTTGTTGGCATAGGTGCCGGACCCGGTCGGGCGCACGACCGTGTAGGACTGGCCATTGGCCAAACCCGTGCCGCCCAGGCTGATCGCCGCGCTGCTGATGGCCGCCGAGCCGTTCACGTCCAGGTAGCCATAGCTGCTGGTGTCGACGACATTGAAGGCCAGTCCGCCGCCGGTCTGCGAATAGTCGCCCGTGACGGTGATGGGGTTGTTGATCTGAAGGGTCGCGCCGGTGTTGATGACGGAACGGCCCACCGCAGCGATGTCGTTGTTCAGCAGCAGGTTTCCGCCCGAAAACACCAGGTTTGCGCCCGTCACCTTGATGAGGCCTTTGTCGGCCGCGCCCAGTCCGCCGCTTGCGCCGGTAAGGGTGCCGAAGACGTTGCCGCTGCCGCCTGCGATAGCGAGGGGGATGGCGCTGGCGGAGGTCAGGTCGCCCGCGATGAGGCCGCTGTTGGTGATCGTACTGATATAGCTGTTGCTATCGAGCTGAATCGCCGCATTCCGGCCGGTGATGGTGCCGCTATTGGCGAGCAGGCTTACGCTGCTGGCGCGGGACAGGTAGATGCCGGCATCGAACGACCCGCCCATTGCGCTGCTGGGCGCACCCACAATCAGGCCCGTGTTGGTGATGGTGCCCGCCGTGCTGGCATCCATGAAGATGCCTGCGATGTCGCCAGAGATGGTCCCGGAATTCGTGAGCGTGCCTAACCGGGCGTTGTCCTGAGCCAGGATGCCTAGCTGGCCGACGATGGTCCCATCGTTTTGCAGCGTTTCGATGGCGCCATTTTCGGTGACCACACCGAAACCCGCGAGGAAACTGCCGATCTTGGCGCTTTGCAAGGCGCCGGTGTTGGTCAGGCTGCTGATCGTTCCGCCGTCGTTCCAGATGGCTGCAATCGTCCCTCCGAAGGGACTGTTGCTGCTGATCATCCCGGCATTGCTGATTGTGGCGATGCTGCCCTCATTGAAGATCCCGGCACGTGCGCCGGCGATGGAGCCGCCCGTGTTGTTGACCACGCTGGTGATGCTTCCGGACCCCGTATTCCGGATGCCGGCCACGGTGATGCCCGTTCCGGTGGACCAGATCAAACCATTGTTTTGCACCTGAGCCAGAACGCCGTCGTTCTGCATGCCCGCCAGTGTGCCAACGATGGTGCCGGAGTTCGTCAGCGTGCGGCCGGGGCTGGTGCCGGAGGCTTGCAGACCGATGTCGGCGCCGGAGAGCGTGCCGGTCGCGGTGACCGTAAAGTTACCGCCCGTCCATTCGATGCAGTCGGTGGAGCCGAAGAGCGTCACATTGTTCCCAAATGTGAGGCACCCCGCTGCATGGACCATGCCGGGAAGCAGGCTGGCGGCCACGAGGGAAACACCCGACAGAATTTGCGTCGACCGGGCAGGCGCCGCCCTCGAGCCGGCTCGCGCGGATGCCACGGGAAAAGAAGGTGTACGTTTTTTTCGGTGTTTCAGCTTCAAGGCAAGCTCCCGCCTGGGGCGATTTCGGTTGGAATGTGCGGCAACCGTTGGAGCTATGGACTATCCGCGCGGCCGGTGCCAGGGTATGAGGCTAGACAGGCGGCCTTTTGCTGGGGCGTACTATCTCACCCCGCACATTACTGGCGATGCCGCGGTCTCAAAGGCCGCAATAATGCCGAGATTCAGGCCTTTTTCCGGTTGATACTTCGGGCGCGCCGGCTTGGGCGCCGGTTGCGCCCGCATGTTCAGACCTGGCCGCGGTGAAACCGGGTTGCCAGCGCCTGGCCCACGTCGTGCATGACCCGCTTCCAATCGCCCGGCGCGGGCTGGCGAAACAATTGCAGCGACGGATACCAGGGGGAGTCGGACCGCTGCAACAGCCAGCGCCAGTCGGGCAGGAAAGGCAGCAGCACCCAGGCGGGCCGATTCAATGCGCCGGCCAGATGCACGGGCGAGGAGTCGACCGAGACGAGCAGATCGGCCAGCGCCAGGACCGCGGCGGTGTCCTCAAAGTCGGCGATCTCGGCATCCAGCGGCACGATGTTCATGCCGGCCGGGGCCGTGGCGGCCTGGGCCGCGGCAGGGCCTTTCTGGATGGCCAGGTACGTGATGCCGGGCACGGCCAGGGGCGCCATGTCCGCCAGGGCAAGAGACCGGTTGGCGTCGTTCGAATGCGTGGGTCTGCCTGCCCAGGCCAGCGCCACCCATGGCCGTGGCAAGCCGGCCAGCCGCTTGCGCCATTTCTCGACGCGGGCCGCATCGGCCGACAGGTAGCCGACCTGGCCCGGCAGGTCGGCCATGCGCAGGCCGATCGCCATGGGCAGGGACATCAGTTCGCAGTGCTGGTCGAACGGCGGGGGGATCTGTCCGCGCGGGAAGGCGTCCGGGCCGACGAGGCGCCGGGCAAAGGACAGCAGGTCGGGATGGACTTCCAGCACGACGCGCGCGCTGCTGCGGGTCCGGGCCGCGTCGATCAGGCGCATGAATTGCAGCGTGTCGCCGTACCCCTGCTCGTCATGAATGAGCAGCGTCTGGCCATCGATGCGGCTGCCGTCCCAGCGCGGCCGCTGCACCTTGCGGTCCATCGCCGCGGTATGGGAAAGGCTGTAGCGCCAACGGTATTCCGTCCAGCCGCGCTCGAAATCCCCTTGCAGCAAGCGCGTTTCGGCCAGGTCGAATCGGGCGGACAGGTTGCCGGGCATGGCTGTCGCGAGCATGGCCTGAATCTCAGCGGCTTCCTGAACGCGCCCTTGAAATTTCACTGCCAGACCGAGAAGGCGCCAAAGTGCGGCGGGCGCGCCGCGCGGGTCCATGTTCTCGCGCAGTAGCCGCTCGGCTTCGGCGTTCTGTCGCTCAGTCAGCAGATCGCGGACGTGGCGCGCCAAGTCTTCCAAGTCTTGCGCCAGCGCAGCGCCTGGGGCGGCTGCTGCGGCCGGGTGTGCCCCAACTGGCGCCGCGTCCGTCGACGCCGCCAGCGCTTCGCCTGGTGCTGCCTGCGAGCCGCATGCCGTCCGCAAGCGCGTGCGCAGTTCGAGCGCCTGCGGGTGGCTGGGCGCGAAGGTCAGCAGCGCTTCGGTCCATTGCAGCGCTGTTGCGGGCCGCGACCGCGCCGCTTCGATTTCCGCCAGATTGATGTACGCGTTCGCCAGGCGCGGGTTGCATTCGATGGCGCGCTGCCCGGCGTTTGCTGCGGCGTCGTAATCGCCTAGTTCGCGCAGCACGAAGGCGAGGTTGCTGTGCGCCTCGGCGTAGTCGCCGCGCAATGCGAGCGCCTGGATGTAGCGCTGGCGCGCTTCGTCCAGGCGATTCACGCCCGTGTACGCGTTGCCGAGGTTGTTGAAGGCTTCCGGACTGTGCGGTTGAAGTTTCGCCACCCGCTCAAGACAATCGACGCTGTCGGCGTGGCGCCCGGACTCCTGCAGGATGATGCCCAGGTTGTTCCACGCCATGACCAGCCCGGGTTCTCGTTGCGTGGCATGGCGCGCGGCGGCCTCGCCTTCAGCGAGCAAACCTTGCTGCCGGCAGATTTCGGCCAGGTTGCCGAAGTAGACCGCGGGCGCGGCGTCGGTCTTGCAAGCGTGCCGCAGCAGGTCGAGTGCCAGCGCCGGTTGGCCGTGCGTATGCGCGATCAGGCCCAGCAGATGGGAGGCATCGGCCTGTCCCGGCGACGCGGCCAGAATGCGCCGGCAGAGGATTTCCGCCTGGGCCGCCTGCCCGGCGCTCCAGTGGGCATGGGCCTGTCGCAGGGCTTCAGGCAGGGAAAGCAGCTCGCCTGTCGTCGGCGTGGGCGGTGCGGGCTTGGGGGCCATGGTGAGACCAGCGGCCGCCGCTCAGGGCGGCCTGAAGGGAAACGTGAAGCGCAGATTCTAGTGCCTTCGCGCGGGCTTGCCATCTACGCGCCGCGGCGTATCGTGACCCGCAAGCCCGGGCCGAAGTCGCTTTCCGCATCGCGCATGGCAAAGGCAATGCGCATCCCGTGCGCGTGCGCGATGCGGCGGGCGATGGAAACGCCCAGGCCGCTGCCGGCTTCCTCGTTGCCGGCGGCGCGCAGAAACCGGTCGCCCAGCCGCGGCAACACTTCGGGCGCGACGCCCGGCCCCTGGTCGTCGACCGAGATATCCGAGGGAGAAAAGGCCAGGCGCACCCGGCCATGGCGCGGGCCGTACCGGATGGCGTTGTCCAGGATGTTCTTCAGCATGATGACCAGGGCGTCGGCATCGCCCGCCATGGGCAGCGGCAGGACGCCCGGCTCGGGCCATTCCACCGCGATGTCCACGTCCCGCCGGTTGGCGATCCAGAGGCAGTCGCTGACGGCCTGCTCGGCCACGGTGCGCCAGTCAACGGAGCCGCCGAAGTCGGTGTGACTGGCATTGTCCAATCGCGCCATCGTCAGCAACTGCGATACCAGCCGGTCCAGCCGCTCCATCCCGCGCGTCACGCTGGTTTGCGCCTCGCGCAGCGCGTCCGGGTCTCGCGTACGCTGCATCACATCCCATTGCGCCCGCACCGCGGCCAGCGGCGTGCGCAGCTCGTGCGCGGCATCCGCGGTCAGCCGGCGCTCTTGCTCGATCAGCGTACCGACCCGCGCAAGCAAGCCGTTCATGGAAGTCACCAGCGGCGTGAGTTCGCCCGGCACGCCGGACAGCGGCAGGGGCTTGGCGTCGTCCGGGCTGCGTCGTTCCAGTTCGGACGATAGCCTGCGCACGGGGGACATCGCCTGGCGCACCGCGTAGATCAGCAGCCCGATCAGCACCGGCAGGCCCAACAGCCAGGGAAGGATCTGGCCCGCCACGTAGGCGATCACCAGGTCGTCGCGTTCTCCGATGCGCTGTCCCACGGCGACCCGCGTCGGGCCCGATGGATCGTCCAGGTAAAAGAGCCGCCAGGGTTCCCCGTTGACGATGCTTTCCGCAAACCCTTCGCGGTCTTCGTTGCGGGGAAACTGCATGGCTTCGGGATCCAGCACCAGAGGGGCCTGCGCGCCGCGCCATATGGCCACCGAGAGATCGCCAAGGCCGGCATCGCCCGCTGTGCCCGATGCGGGCAACTGGGCACGCGCAGGCTGTGTCTGGGTGGAAGGCGGAATCAGCGCCGATATCGCGATCGTCTGTTGCGCCAGACGCACCATGTCGGTGTCGTAGAGTTCGTTGATCTCGTGGGCGGCGCGCCAGTACGTGCCTGCGATGGTGACGAGCCACGCGAATGGCGCCGCAAGCAGCACGGCAATGATCAGGCGGCGTTGCAATGTCATAAGTCGGCTTCCACCTGGCCCAGCGCGTATCCCGAACCCCGCACGGTGCGCACGATTTTCGGGTGAATCTTCTTGCGCAGATGGTGCACGAACACCTCGAGCGCATTGCTTTCGAGTTCGGCATCCCAGTCGTAAAGCTTGTCGCGGATGAAATCGCGCGTCAGCACGCGATTGGGATGCGTGAGGAACAGTTCCAGAAGCAGGGCTTCACGCGTCGTGAGGTCCACTTTCTGGCCTTTCCAATGCACTTCGTGCAGGGCCGGGTGGTAGTCAAGATCGCCATGCCGCCAGACGGGTTCGGGCTTGCCGGCGACGCGCCGCGTCACCGCGCGCAGGCGTGCCGCCAGTTCATCCAGAGTGATGGGTTTGATGAGGTAATCGTCCGCGCCGGCATCCAGGCCCGCGATGCGGCTTGAAACCGCCTCGCGCGCCGTCAGGATGACAACTGGCATGGTGCGGCCATCGCGGCGCCAGCGGTTGAGCAGAGACACACCGTCTTCTCCCGGCAGCCCGAGATCGAGAACGACGGCGTCGTAATGCACGACGCTGATCGCCTGATCTGCTTCCCGGCTGCTGGAGAACCAGTCGACGGCATAGCCCAGAAGCCGTAAGCCGGACTTCAGGCCATCACCAATGAGGGGGTCATCTTCGATGATGAGAATTCTCATTTGTCGTCTCTCGCCTTGCAGGGCTGAGATTAGCACCGCGCGGCGGTTAATTTCTCATTAAGGTTCCATGCCTAAGCTGCGCTCCATCGTATCGGGAAAATCAGTTCCTAAGCATGGAATACCGCATGCCCCACAACAAATGTTTCGCCCCGTCCGCCTGGACGGCGATGGCCGCGCAGCCCCGGGCCATGCCCGCAACGCTGCACGTCCACCCCCTCGAGGATCCGATGCGCGCGCGGATCGAGACCTACATTCACCAACGTTATCAACAGCGCTTTGGCGCCCGGCTGACCGAGTGGCTGCCCACGCTGGTCAGCGTGCAGCGCGACGGCGAGATCCTGGCGGCGGCGGGCTATCGCAGCGCGAGCGATCCGCTTTTTCTGGAGCGCTATCTGTCCGCGCCGATCGAGCAATACCTGCGCGATCAAGGCGCGCCTGTTGCGCGCAGTCTCATCGTTGAAGCCGGGCAGTTCGCCGCCGTGCGTCCCGGCGGCGGCAGATTGCTGGTGCCGCTCCTGGCAAGGCATCTGCACGCCGAGGGCTTTGATTGGGCGGTCAGCACGCTCACCATCGAATTGCACCATCTGTTCCGGCGGATGGGGCTGGCGCATCAGCCGATCTCGGCCGCCACCTCGGACCACCTGAACGAAGCCGAGCGCAAGGACTGGGGCAATTACTACGCGCATGCGCCGACGGTGTTCGCGGGGCGGCTCAATGCCATCCTTGGCCGGCTCCCGGAGATGGACGTATGAACGTGTCCGATTTCTTTGCACTGTTGAAAGACCCCGCGCGTGCTCGTGCATTGGCGGTCCAGACGCCGGCCGAGGGGCCGGATTACGCCGCGCTCACCGCCCGTGTGGACAAGCTTGCCGAAAGCCTCGCGGTGCGGGGAGCGACGGTGGTGGCCTCGCTGATGGACAACGGCCTTGAGTGGATCGTGCTGGATCTGGCCTGTCTTCAAGCGGGCGTGGTGCACGTGCCCCTGCCGCTGTTCTTCACGCCGGGCCAGTGGCGCGAGACCCTGGACGCCGCAGGGGTGAACGCCGTCGTCGGACCTGCGTCATTGCAGCCCATGTTGCAAGCTTTCGGTCTTGACATCGCCGCACATTGGCAGGGCCACACGGCGCTGTTCCGGCGCGCCTTCGCCAAGGTGCCGTTGCCCGCCGGCACGGCCAAGATCACGTTTACTTCCGGCTCGACCGGCAGTCCGAAAGGCGTATGCCTGGGCGCGGCCGAGATGCTTGCGGTGGCGACCGGTCTGGCGGCCGCCACGCAGCCGCTTGGCATTCGCTGCCATTTCACCGCATTGCCTTTGCCGGTTTTGCTGGAGAACATCGCCGGCGTCTACGCGCCACTGATCCAGGGCGCGGCGATCTGCGTCAACCCGCTGAAGGACGTCGGGCTTCAGGGATCGTCGCGCTTCGACCCCGCCGTGTTTCATCAAGGCCTCGTGGCGGGCCGCGCACAAAGCGTCATCGTGTTGCCGCAGATGCTGCGCGCTTACGCGGGCTGGCTAGGGTTGGCAGAAATCCTCGGCCCCGAGACGCTGCGATTAGTCGCGGTGGGCGGCGCGGCAGTCGGAAGGGATCTGCTGGAAAGCGCTCGTACGATGGGAATTCCCGCCTATGAAGGCTACGGTCTTTCGGAGGCCTGCTCGGTACAGACCCTGAATCTGCCCGGCGCGGATTGTCCCGGATCGGCGGGCCGCCCCTTGCCGCATGCGCGTGTGCGCGTGGCCGCCGATGGTGAAATCGAAGTGGCCGGCGCGCTTGCGCTCGGATACCTGGGGCAGCCCGCGATGCCCTCGGCATGGCTGCCGACAGGCGACCTGGGCCGCATCGACGACGCCGGATTTCTGCATATCCGGGGTCGAAAGAAGAATGTGCTGATCACCGGATACGGACGCAACGTATCGCCCGAATGGGTCGAGCTGCGCCTGGCGAATCAGCGCGTCATCGCCCATTGCGTCGTGCTGGGCGAAGGCCAGGCGTCGCTGGGCGCCGTGATCTGGCCCCTAGGCAATCCCAGCGACAGCGCCATTCAGGCGTGTGTCGACGAGGTCAACCAGGGGCTACCGGACTATGCCCGCATCGGGTCCTGGATGCGCGCGCGGGCCGAGTTCTCTGCCACCAGCGGCCTGGCGACGGTGAATGGGCGTCCGCGCCGGCAGGCCGTCGCCGAACTGCATGCCGATCTCTTTTCCGCGGGTTACCGCTCAACCGTTGATGTAGACCCATCATGACCTTTTTCGAACAGTTGCTTGATCAGACGCGCGAGGCCCGCGAGGCCCTGGTGGCCACGCCCATCATCCAGGATTGCCTGCGCGGCCAGGTCGCGCGTCCCGCCTATGCGGCGTTTCTGCGCGAGGCCTATCACCACGTGAGCCACACCGTGCCGCTTATGCACGCGTGCCGTGCACGCATGCCCGCCCGCCTGGCGTGGATGCAGCCCGCGCTGGATGAATACATCGAGGAAGAGACCGGCCACGATGCCTGGATCCTCAATGACCTGCGTGCGCTGGGACACGATGCGGACGAGGTTCGCCGCGCCGGACCCGGGCCGGCCACCGAAGTCATGGTGGCCTACGCCTACGACACCATCGCGCGCAAGAATCCGGTGGGATTCTTCGGCATGGTGCACGTGCTGGAGGGCACCAGCGTCACGCTGGCCTTGAACGCCGCCGACCAGATCCAGCGCGCGCTGGCGCTGCCGCCAAGCGCCTTCAGCTATCTGCGGTCCCACGGCACGCTGGACCAGGAGCACACCGCGCACTTCGCCGATCTGGTGAACCGCCTGGACGATGGCGCCGACCGGGCCGCCGTGGTCCACGCCGCCAACATGTTCTATGGACTTTATGGGGCGATCTTCCGCTCCCTGCCGCGCTCGTCATCGCAAGGAGAGGTCGCATGAGCCCGCGCGACGCCTCCGTCGTATTGACGGGCGCCGCCGGCGGTCTGGGAAGCGCGATGGCGCGCAGGCTCTTCGACGAAGGCGCGAGCCTGCTGTTGGTCGGGCGCAGCGAAGCGCCGTTGCTCGCGCTGGCGCAGTCGCTGAGCGCCGGCGCGCGCGATCGGGCACGCGTGGACGCGCTGGTGGTGGATGTGACCACCGACGCCGGCCGCAACGCGGTCATCGATGCCGCCGGCGCTCGCAATGCCAATGTGCTCATCAACAATGCGGCGCTGGCCGCGTTCGGGCCGGCGCAGTCCCTGCAGACCGAAGCGCTGCGCCAGCTCATGGACACGAATGTCGTCGCGCCCATGATGCTGACCGCCGGCATGCTGCCGCTGTTGCTGGCGCAGCCGCGCGCACAGGTGCTGAACATCGGGTCCACGCTGGGCAGTCTGGGCGTGCCGGGGTTTTCGGCCTATGCGGCAAGCAAGGCCGCGCTTCGGATGTACTCCGAAGCCTTGCGCCGTGAACTGGCCGACTCGTCCGTCCGGGTGCAGTACTACGCGCCGCGGGCGATCGACACGCCGTTCAACTCGCCCGAAGTCCTGGCGTTCAACAAGGAGACCGATTCGGCCAGTGATAGCCCGGAAGAGATCGCGCAAGCCGTATCGCGCATGCTGCAACGCGAATCGCGCCAAGGCTTTGCGGGCGGAATTGAATCTGTCGCGGCGCGGTTGAATGGTCTTTGTCCTGAATGGTTCGATGGCGCGTTTGCAAAGCATCGTCGCGCATTGATGTCGTTGAAATTTCCTACTGGAGCCCAGTCATGAACTTGAATTCTGGCTTGCGCAATGCGGCCGCCGGCGTGCTGGCGGGCATGGCGTGTCTGTTTTCCACCTTTGCCGTGGCGGCTCCTGCCGAAATGGACCAGGGCATCCGCGAGCTGCAAAGCGGCTGGGCGGACATTCAATACAAGACCCCGCCCGATGATCGCGCCAAGCGCTTCGAGGCATTGTCCAAGCAGGCCCACGACCTGACGCAGCGTTACGTCAACAAGGCCGAACCGCATATCTGGGAGGGCATCATCCTGAGCTCGTGGGCCGGCGCCAAAGGCGGCATGGGCGCCCTCAGCCTGGCGAAACAGGCCAAGGCCGAGTATGAAACCGCGATTCAGATCGACAGCAAGGCATTGGACGGGTCTGCGCTGAACAGCCTGGGCGTGCTGTATTACAAGGTGCCCGGCTGGCCGGTGGGCTTTGGCGACAACAAGCGTGCAGAGGCGTTGTTGCAGCAGGCGTTGGTCATCAACCCGGACGGCATAGACCCGAACTACTTCTATGGCGATTACCTGGTGTACCGGAACCGCAAGTCGGAGGCGGTTCCTTACCTGGAAAAGGCGTTGAAAGCGCCGCCCCGGCCCGGTCGCGAAGTGGCTGACGAGGGCCGGCGGGAGGAAGTGCGCACGCTGCTGAAGGCGGCCCGCTGAGTCGGTACTGATACGGCACCGTGACGACGATTTCGATCTGCTACTGCATCTTTGCGTTTGAACTTGCGGAGGTCGAGCCTGACGCCGGTGCGCTCAGACGACAGCCGGCGCCCGGCAGGACTTCCCGCGGATCGCATCAGTCCATCTTCAACCCCGCGGCTTTGGCGACCGTTGCCCATTTCTGGATTTCGCCGGTAATGAACGCGGTGAAATCCTGCGGGCTGCGCAAGGTGACGGCGTTGCCGGTGGCCTTCAGCGGCTTTACCACTTCCGGGTCGGTCAATGCGGCCCGGGTGGCCTGTGCCAGCCGGTCGCGTATGGCATCCGGCAGGCCGGCAGGCGCGGACAGCCCCGTCCACGACACGGCATCGAAATCCGGAAAGCCGGATTCGGCGACCGTCGGCAGATCCGGAAAGAGCAGGCTTCTTGAGGCGCCGGTCGAGGCCAGCACGCGCAGCTTGCCTGCGCGGACATGCGGCTCCAGGGTGTCAGCGACCATGACCAGGATGGGAACCTGCCCACCGATGACGTCGGTCACCGCCTGCGAGGCGCCCTTGTAGGGGATGTGCTGCACCTTCAGGTCGGCCCGTTGTTTCAGAAGTTCGAAGGCGAGGTTGCCGGAAGATCCGGCGCCCGGGCTGGCGTAGTTGTATTTGTCCGGCGATTGGCGAAGCAGGCTAACCAGTTCCGCGAGCGTCTTGGCCGGAAACTGGGGGTTCACGGCAATGACGTTCGGACTGGAGGTGACGCTGCTGAGGTGAGTGAAGTCCTTGAGCGGGTCGTACGGCATGGACGCGTACAGGGCAGCGTTGGCCGCGTGGGTACCCACGCCGGACATCAATAAGGTATAGCCGTCCGGCTTGGCGCGTGCGACGAATGCCGAACCGATATTGCCGCTGGCGCCCGCGCGGTTTTCCACGATGACCGATTGGCCGAGCTGCGTGGACAGCGCGCGAGCCAGGATCCGCCCCGTGACGTCGGTGGTGCCGCCTGGTGGAAATGGCACGATCAGCGTGATCGGCTGGCTGGGCCAGGCGTCAGCAGCTTGTACGGGCGACGCGAGCGCGGCTGGCAGGGCCAGTGCCGCAAGCATTGCGGAAAAGCGGCGGCGCGACAGCCGTGCGCGGTTGCCATTGAGGTTGTGCATGTTGTCTCCTGTTCTGGTTTTGATCGAGGGCGTGCAGGCGGCGCGTCAGGGTTCGATGCGCCAGTGCCGCACCGTCCAAGGTTCGAACTGGTCTGGCGTGAAGTCCATGCCGAGGCCAGGACCGTCGGGTAGCGCCGCACATCCGTTGGACTGAATCGCCGGGCCGGCCAGCGCGATGAGCGGATTGCCGGTCACGTCGTATTCCACGAACGGATAGCTGGCCCACGCGCCGCCGCGCGACGGCATCTGTGTCGCCGCGATCTGCAGCGAGGCCAGAAAGTTGATAGCGGTGCCGAAGGCATGCGGCATGACGGCGATGTCCCGGCTTTCCGCCAGGGCCGCGACCTTGCGATAGCCCGTGAAGCCGCCGCATACGCCTAGGTCCGGTTGCAGTACGCCGACGGCGCCGGCGCGCAGGAAGGCGTCGAAGCCGGCCAGGCTGCCAATGGCTTCTCCGCCGGCGATGGCGCAGGCGGTTGCCTGGGCGGTGGCGGCGTAGCCCTCCAGGTTCTCCGGCGCGACGGGCTCTTCGATCCACAGCGGGCGCGCCGGTTCAATCAGCGCAGCGGCCAGACGCGCCGCCGCCGTGCCGTAGCCCTGGTTCATGTCGAGCATGAAGTCAGCGTCGGGGCCGATCAGCGCGCGCACCTGATGCGCCATGACGGCATCCGCCTGCGGAGAGACACCCGCGCGCGGCTTGACCGCCTTGAATCCCTGGCTGAGCAGCGATTCGATCTCACGGGGATAGTTGCCATAGGGGTCATCGCCCTCGGCAATGAAGGGGCCGCTGGCGTAGCACGGCAGTTCACGCCGCACCGCGCCGCCCAGCATCTGCGCGATACCCACGCCGTGTGCGCGGGCCGCGATGTCATGCAATGCCATGTCCAACGCGGAGATCGCCATCATGGCCGGCCCGCGCTTGTCATAGCCGATGCGCGGCACCAGGTCGGCGTAGATCGCGCCGTGATCGAGCGCAGACCGGCCGCACACCAGCGGGCCAAGCTGCTGCTGGATCAAGGCCGCCGCGGCCCACGGCGAGGAGAAGACTTCCCCCCATCCCCGAAGCCCGTTGTCGGTGCGGATTTCCAGTGCCAGAAACTCGCGTTTGCGCATGAACGTGCGCGCGTTGCCGAGCGGCACCCGGGGTGTATAAGCCAGGTGGTAGCCGTTGATCTGAGTGACTTTCAAAATGGATGCCGAGCTGAATGGGATCGGTCCAGTTTGGAGCTCGAGTAGCATACGGTCAAATACATAGCCAATGCTGTTTCATATGAAATCCCTTATACGTCCGCGCGAGATGGAGCTGGTGGCCGCGATCTGCCGCACGGGTTCGGTGACCCAGGCCGCGGAGGCGTGCAGCCTCACGCAGCCGGGCGCCAGCGCCATGCTCAAAGAGCTGGAAGTCCGGTTGGGTGCGACGTTGTTTTCGCGGCGCCACCGACGGCTGGAGCTGACGGCGGCGGGGCAAGCCTTGCTGCCGGAGATCACGCATGCGCTGGCGGCGCTGGATGCCGTCGACAAGCTTGCGCAAAGCCTGGGGAACCGCCGGCGCGAACAACTGATCATCGGCACGGTGTCCGCCACGGGCGCGAGCGTGCTGCCTGCGGTGCTCAAACAGCTGCAGGACGCGGATCCGCTACTGTCGGTGGTGCTGCGCGTGGGAACGGCTGCTGAAGTCGTCGAGATGGCCATCGCGCAACGCATCGACTTGGGCGTCATCCTCGGGGCGGGGGCGCATCAGCACGCCAACTTTGAAAAGATCGCGGACCTGGGCCTGGTTTGCGTCGTGCGTCCGGACCACGCGTGGGCGTCGCTGCCGGAGGTCACCGTGGATATGCTGGCGTCGGAGCGGTTCATCGGTCACAGCCGCCACCTTCCGGTCGGCGCGCTGACGGCGCAGGTGCTGGAGGAGGCTGGGCTGTCCTGCCGCCCCGCGATTGAAGTGATGCAGTTCTCCGCGGCGTGCGCGCTGACGGATGCAGGGTGCGGTCCGGCGGTGCTTGAGAGCGTGACGGGGGAATATGCCCGTCGCCTGGGTTTGGTCCCGGTTCCCCTGAATGCAGGAAGAACGCTTTCGCTCAGCCTGGTATGGCCGCAGGGAAGAGGCATGAGCGGCGGCGCGCGCTTCGTGAAGCAGGCGCTGTCGCAAGCGCTGGTGGCATAAGTCCTAAACGCAATCTCAAGGAGACGTACGTGCTGGGTTCTGAATTGATCATTCGCTCGCTGCGCCGGCGGGGCGTCACCACCATCTTCAGCCTGTCCGGCAATCAGATCATGCCGCTCTACGACGCGTGCATCGACGCCGGCATTCGCATCGTTCACGTGCGGCACGAAGCGGCCGCCGTTTTCATGGCCGATGCGTGGTCGCAGGTCACCGGCGAGCTCGGCGTGGCGATGGTCACGGCGGCGCCGGGCCTGACCAATGGCCTCGCGCCGCTGTACTCGGCCTCGCAGGCGGAGAGCCCGGTTCTGCTTATCTCGGGCGATTCGTCGGTGTCGGAGGACGGCTCAGGTGCGTTCCAGGAGCTGGACCAGGTCGCCATCACGCGGCCGTTGACCAAGTTGTCGGTGCGTCCGCAGTCCGCGGCAGAACTGTGCCCCGCGCTTGAAGATGCCATCACGCAGGCGCTTGCACCGCGTCGAGGTCCCGTCCACGTGGCGCTTCCGTTTGATCTGCTGACGGCCGAATCGGGCATCGCTGATCTGCCGCAGGCGCCGGCAGATCAGCCGGCTGTCGCGCTGGATGCGGCGTATGTGGATCAGCTGGCTGAACTGCTAAATGCCGCCCGCCGCCCGCTGGTATTGGCGGGACCGACGAGCGCGCGATCGCACGGTCGTTCCGCCCGCGCGGCTGCGCAAGCCACGCTTGGCCTGCGCATCATTCCGATGGAAAGCCCGCGTGGGCTGAAAGATCCTTCGCTGGGCGCGTTGGCCGGCATCATGCCAAGCGCGGATCTGATCGTGCTGGCGGGGAAGTGCCTGGACTTCACGCTGGGTTTCGGCGGCACGGGCGCGCTTGGCGACAACGCACGCGTCGCGGTGATCGACCCGGATCCCGCGATGCTGGAACGCGCGAGCCGTCTTCTTGGCGAGCGTCTGGTGCTGGCGTTCCAAGCTGACCCGGTTGCGGCGCTAGCCGCGATACGGGCGGCGCAAGCGTCGGCCGAACGTCTGGCGTGGCAAAAACAGGTGGATGACGCGCTGCGCAGCCGGACGATCAAGGCGCCGTCCGCGCCTGTCGAGGGAGCGCTGGGCCCGCGCGCGCTGTGCGAGACCGTGCAGGCATTCCTGGCGTCCGCGCCTGATCCGATCCTGATCTGCGACGGCGGCGAGTTCGGCCAGTGGGCGCAGGCATTCTGCCAGGCGCCGGTACGCATCATCAACGGCATGTCCGGCGCGATCGGGGCAGGCGTCTGCTACGCGATCGCCGCGAAGATCGCACGGCCCGAAGCCACGGTGGTCGTCATGATGGGCGACGGCACCGCCGGCTTTCACTTGATGGAGCTGGATACGGCGGTGCGCGAAGGCGCGGCGGTCATTGCAGTGATCGGCAACGACCTGCGTTGGAACGCCGAAGATCTGATCCAGATGCGCACCTATGGTCCGCAGCGGCTGATCGGCTGCGAGCTTTCACCGACGGCGCGGTATCACGACGTCGCGTTTGCGCTGGGCGGCGCGGGGTTTGCGGCCCACGACGTGGACGGTCTGGCCAACGCGCTGAAAGGAGCCGCCGACAGCGGTCTGCCAGCTTGCATCAATGTATCGCTGGCTGGCGAGGCCGCGCCGGTTTTCAACGCTGGATTGATGGCGTCGACAAGCGGACATTGAGCGGGGAGCTGGTCAGTGTCCGCGAAAATCGCGCGCTCTGGGTGGCTGGCGGATCAGCACATCTTGCCAGCGAAGGCGGGCGCTATGCCGACGCCCGCCGCGGCAGCCACCGCCAGAACACCCCCGCCGCCACCAACCCCAACGTTCCCACGCCAAACGACGCGCCGCCCAGCGACAACAACGCCGTCAGCGCCGACAACGCCACCGGTCCGCCGCTTGCACCCAGATCGGCCATGAAACGCCAGATGCCCAGAAACTGCGTGCGCGCGCCGGGCGGCGCGGCGTCCGCGCCCAGCGTCATCACAATGCCCGACCCGATGCCGTTGCCAAAGCCCAGCAGCAGCGACACCAGGATGAAGCTCGTCACGCCGCCTGTCAGCGGGATCGCCATCAAGCTCAAGCCCATCAGCAGCGTGCACGGCAGCGCCACCCACAAGCGGCCGCGCTGGTCCATGACCTTGCCGGCGGGATAGAACACCGACATGTCGACGGCCGCGACCAGGCCGTAGACAAGCGACGTGGTGGTGGCGTCCAGCCCAAGATGGTCTGCCCACAGCGGTATCACCACCTGGCGCGACGCGCGCAGCGCGCTGATCAGCATCACGCCGACGCCCAGCGTGGCGTACACGCCGCGATGGTCGCGCGCGACTTCGCCGATGCGTGCGCGCGGCGCGCCGGCGGCCTTGGCGTGCGAGGGTTCGATGTCGGGCGCCTTGATGGCGATGAAGCCCGCGCCGAGCATGGCGCAGACGGCGATCCAGTACGCGCCGTCCAGCCCCATGAAGTGAATCAGCGCCGCGCCCGCGAAGGGGCCGATGAAGGTGCCGATGCGGGTTGTGCCGCCCAGCGTGGACAGGGCGCGCGCACGGTACGCCAACGGCACGACCTCGATCATGTAGCTTTGGCGCGCCAGCTGGAACACCGATTGCGCGCAGCCCTGCATCAGCATGGCCAGCGCCAGCACCCAGAGATGCGGCACGCCGATCACCAGCAGCAGACCAGCCACGCTCAACAGCGCGGCGCCGGCCATCGCGCGCTTTTCGCCGAAGCGTTCAGTGATCAGCGCGGACGGAATGTTGGAGAGCAGCGAGCCGACGCCGATGAGCGCGGCGATGAGACCGGCGGCCGCAAACGACGCGCCTTGTTCCCGCGCGGTGAGCGCGATCACGGGAAGAATGGCGCCGTTGCTGATGCCGTAAAGCAGCGACGGGCCGAACGCCGGCACGGCGATCTGCTTCAGATTGAACGATTCGGGATGCGACATGAGGGGAGGGCGTGAGCACGGCCGCTTGCCGTCCGCCTCGCGTTTGCGCGTGGGCCGGCCCGGCGGTCATCGATGCGGAATCCCGTGAGTGTAGCGAAAGCGCTCGGCGCCCGGCTGTCAGCAGGCTGACAGCGCATTCGCGATTGTGCCGCGATCCGGCGCGAGTGGAAGGGAGGGTCGGCGTACGCGCGATCTCCGGGTTTCTCCCTATTTGCATACGTATGCAAGACTTCGAAAGTGCCCTGCATCGATGAACTTTCAACGTTTGCAGGACCCGAGACCATGATCCGTTATCTGAAGCGCGGCCGGACCGCCGCCGTCAAGACCGACGACGACGCCAAGGTGCGCGCCACCGTCGAAGACATCATCCGCGACATCGAAACCCGTGGCGACGACGCCGTGCGCGATTACAGCCGCAAGTTCGACAACTGGGACCCGGCGGACTTCCGCCTGTCGCGTGCCGACATCGAGGCGGCGCGCAAGCAGTTGTCGGCACGCGAGATCGAGGACATCGCATTTGCGCAGAGCCAGGTCCGCAACTTTGCGCAGATCCAGCGCGACTCGATGCGTGACGTCGAAGTCGAAACGTATCCCGGCGTGGTCCTGGGCCACAAGCACGTGCCGATGAACGCGGTGGGCTGCTACATCCCGGGCGGCAAGTATCCGCTGCTGGCCTCGGCGCACATGAGCGTCCTCACCGCCAAGGTGGCGGGCGTCAAGCGCATCGTGTCCACGGCGCCGCCGTATCAGGGCAAGCCGCATCCGGCGATCGTGACCGCCATGGACATGGCGGGCGCGGACGAGATCCTGGTGCTGGGCGGCGTGCAGGCCGTGGTGGCGATGGCGGTGGGCACGCCCAGCGTGGCGCCCGTGGACATGCTGGTCGGCCCGGGCAACATGTTCGTGGCGGAGGCCAAGCGGCAGTTGTACGGCCGGGTCGGCATCGACCTGTTTGCGGGACCGACCGAGACGCTGGTGATCGCCGACGACAGCGTGGATGGCGAGCTGTGCGCGGTCGATCTGCTGGGCCAGGCGGAACACGGCCCCACGTCTCCTGCGGTGCTGCTGACCACCAGCGAACAACTGGCGCGCGCCACGCTGGCCGAAGTCGAGCGCCAGCTGTCGATCCTGCCGACGGCGGGCATCGCGGCTAAGGCGTGGGCCGATTGCGGCGAGGTCATCGTCTGCGACAGCGACGAGGAAATGCTGCAGGTGGCCGATGACCTGGCGTTCGAGCACGTGCAGGTCATGACGCGCGATCCCGATTACTTCCTGAACCGCATGACGAACTACGGCGCGCTGTTCCTGGGCCCGCGCACCAACGTCAGCTTTGGCGACAAGGTGATCGGCACCAACCACACGCTGCCGACAAACCGCAACGCGCGCTACACCGGCGGCCTGTGGGTGGGCAAGTTCCTCAAGACCTGCACCTATCAGCGCGTGCTGACGGACGAGGCCAGCGCGGCGATGGGCGAGTATTGCTCGCGCCTGTGCCACATGGAGAATTTTGCGGGCCACGGCGAGCAGGCCAACATCCGCGTGCGCCGCTATGGCAATCGCCCCGACCTGCCGTGGTATCGGCCGGTGGAGGCCCAGGCATGATTGCGCTGCCCAAAGGACCGGACTTCCGCCTGGACGGACGCCGCGCCCTGGTGACGGGCGGCAGCGGCGGCATCGGACTGGCGGCGGCCACCGCGCTGGGCCGCGCGGGCGCGCATGTGACGGTGGCGGCCCGGCGCGAGCCGGAACTGGCGCAAGTATGCGAAGCCCTGCGCGCGGAAGGCATCGGCTGTGCGCCGTTGGTGCTGGACGTCACGGATTCCGCAGCCGTCGACCAGGCGGTCGCGCGCGCCGAGCCCTTCGACATCCTGGTCAACAACGCGGGCATGAATCGTCCCAAGCCGCTGGTCGAGCAGTCCGACGAGGACATCGACGCTGTGCTGGACCTGAACGTGAAGGCAGCTTTCTACACCAGCCGGGCCGTGGCGCGCCGCCTGCTGCAGGAAGGCCGTGCAGGGTCCATCGTGAATGTGTCGTCGCAGATGGGGCACGTGGGCAGTCCACGCCGCACGCTGTATTGCGCCAGCAAGCACGCGCTGGAAGGCATGACGCGTGCCTTGGCGTGGGAGTTGGGCGCGGCCAACATTCGCGTGAACACCGTGTGCCCGACCTTCATCGAAACGCCCATGACGGCGGGCATGCTGGAGCAGCCCGGCTTCCGGGACTGGGTCTGCGCGCGCAACGCGTTGGGCCGCGTCGGCCGTCTGGACGAAGTGATGGGCGCCATTGTGTTCCTGGCCAGTGATGCGTCCAGTCTGATGACGGGCAGCGCGCTGATGCTGGATGCGGGATGGACCGCGGCATGAGGACCGCGCCCCGCGCGCAGGACGTGGCGGATCTGGCGCAGGTGTCGCAGTCCGCCGTCAGCCGCACGTTCACGCCCGGCGCCAGCGTGTCCGAAGAGACGCGGCGCAAGGTGCTGGCGGCCGCGCAGAAGCTGGGCTATCGGCCCAATGCGCTGGCGCGCAGCCTGATCACCCGCCGCAGCCGCATCGTCGCATTGGTGATGAGCTATCTGGAAAACCAGTTTTATCCGCTGGTGATCGAGCGGCTGTCGCAAAAGCTGCAGAAAGAGGGCTATCACGTGCTGATGTTCATCGCCGAGGTGGACGAGGCGGCCGACGGCGTGCTGGCCGAGATCCTGCAATACCAGGTCGACGGCATCGTCATGGCCTCCGCCATGCTGTCGTCCAACGTGGCGCGCAGTTGCGCAGAAGTCGGCGTGCCGGTGGTGCAGTTCAATCGGGTGTCCATCCTGGGCGGCCTGGCACGTCACGCCAGCAGCTCGGTCACGTCCGACAACTATGCGGGCGGCCAACTGGTGGCGCGACTGCTGGTGGACCGCGGCTACCGGCGCTTTGGATTTCTGGCGGGGCTGGAGGATTCGTCGACCAGCATCGAACGCGAACGGGGCTATCGGGATGCGTTGACCGAGTTGGGCCACGACGTCGCCTGCCGCGAAGTGGGCCACTACGACTTCGATCTGGCGCAGGCGGCGGTTCGCCGAATGTTTGCCGCCGACCCGCCGGACGCGCTGTTTGCCGGCAACGATCACATGGCGATTGCGGCGCTTGACGTGCTGCGTCAGGAACTGGGCCTGCGCGTGCCGCAGGACGTGGCCGTCGTGGGCTTTGACGACGTGCCGCAGGCGGCCTGGGGCGCGTATCGCCTGACCACCGTGCGTCAGCAGGTCGAACCCATGGTGGACGCCACCGTCACCCTGCTGCGCGAACAGATGCAGGCCGAGCTGCGGCCGCGCGACATCGTTATTCCCTGCTGCCTGGTTGAACGCGCGACGGTCCGGGCGGGGTCCTGAAGATTCGCTATTCCCCTTTTTCCGGCACTACCCAATGAAAGCGCGCACAGACCGCGCTCATCGACTCCAGGAGACAAACGCATGCGCAGCATTTTTGTACGCACCCTGACCGCCGTCGCGGCCATCGGGTTGACCGCCGGCTTGGCCCACGCCCAAGGCGGCGCGCCCGCCTGGCCGACCAAGAACATCCGGTACATCGTGCCGTTCTCGCCGGGCGGCGTGTCCGACGGCGTCGCGCGCCTGATGGCCGAGCAGTTGAGCGCTCGTCTCGGGCAGTCAGTCATCGTCGAGAACAAGCCGGGCGTATCCGGCATTGTGGGCACACAACAGGCGGCCCGCGCCGAGCCCGACGGCTACACCATCGTGGGCGGCACCATCACCACGCATGCCGTCAATCCGTTCTTCATCAAGTCGCTGGGCTATGACCCGGTCAAGGACTTCACGCCCGTCAGCCTGGTGGGCATGGTCAGCAACGCATTGGTGGTGCGGGCAGACAGCCCGTTCAACACGGTGCAACAGGTGATCGACGCCGCGCGGGCCGATCCGGATGGGCTGACGTACGGCACGGCCGGCGCGGGCACGTCGCAGCATCTGTCGGGGCAGCTCTTTCAATCGATTTCGGATACGCGCCTGCGCCAGATCGTCTACAAGGGAGGATCGCAGTCGATGGTGGACCTGATCGGCGGACAGATCGACATGGTGTTTGAAACGGTCGCGGCCGCGCGTCCGATGATCGATGCCAAGCGGGTGAAAGTGCTGGGCGTTACATCGGCCGCGCCGCTGGCGGATCTGCCGGGCGTCAAGCCGCTGGCCGAACTGGGCTTGCCGGGCTTTGCGATGCAATCGTGGCAAGGTATCTTTGCGCCGGCGGGCACGCCCGCGCCGGTGGTGGAGCGCCTGGGACGCGAGATTGCGGCCATCGTCAACACCCCCGACGTGCGCGCCAAGCTGCTGACGCTGGGCGTGGCGCCCGACGGCCGCGGCTCGGCGGAGTTCTCGCAGTTCCAACGCAGCGAAATCGAAAAATGGGGCAAGGTGATCAAGGACGCCGGCATCCAGGCCGACTGACCCCGCCCCGACACAGGAGACTTGCATGACCGATCCCCGCTTCCCGCTGGACGGCCGCCTGCCGGACATGCTGCGCAGTGGCAAGCCGCTGCGCGGCCTGTTCAACGGATTGCCCAGCCCGGCCATCGTCGAGATGTGCGCGTACGCCGGCTTTGATTTCATCATCCTCGACAACGAGCACGGCAGTGCCGATCTCGGCATGACCGAGCACATGCTGCGCGCCGCACGGGCGACGGGCATCGTGCCGATCGTGCGCTGCTTCGAGCAGGACTTGCCGCGCATCCTGGACATGGGCGCAAGTGCCGTGCAGGTGCCCATGGTGGAAAGCGCCGAGCAGGCACGGCGCCTCGCCGGCATGATCCACTATCCGCCAGTGGGCCGCCGCGGCAGCGCCTTCAGCACGCGCGCGGCCGGTTATGGGGCGTTTGGCGGCGCCGGGCACACGCAGCGCAGTAATGAGGGCATCGGCTTCATCGCCATGATCGAAACGCCCGAGGCCATTGCGGCGGCGGGCGAAATTGCGGCGGTGGACGGCGTGGATGCGGTGTTCATCGGACCCAATGATCTGGCGCATGCGATGGGTCACGGCAGCGACTGGAATGCCGAACCCGTGCAACGCGCCATCGCGGCCGGGCTGCGCGCGATCGCCGGGGCAGGCAAGTGTTCCGGCATCATCGCGCTGACGCCGCAGGACGAGGAGAAGTACGGGGCCATGGGCGCGCGCTATTTTGCCAACGTGTCGACCAGCATCATCACCCGCGCGCTGGCGCAGGCGGCCTCGGCCGGACGCGAGGCCAAGCCGCCCGCCTATTGACGCTATCCGCCCACCGCCCGGCAGAACGCCTGCGCATCGCCGTCGATGATGACGCCGGACGGCAGATATCCTTCGCGTTGCTTCGTGGCGCGCAATTGCTGCGCCAGCGCCGCATCGCCGCCCACCGCGTACACGAAGACGCGCACGGATTGCGCGGCGGCGTCGCGCAGCAGTTGCGGGTTGGCAGACAGCGTCAGGGCGTCCACATGCACGCCCACGGGCGCGCCGACGGTGGCGGCCAGATTGGCCAGCCACTGGCGCGTCAGCTTGGGCGCGGTGGCGCGCTGCGACACATACTTGCCGAGCGGGCTTGCGCCCAGGGAATCCGCGTGGCGCGGGTCGAAAACGATCAGGCCCAGATAGCCCTGCCGGTCGGTGCCGCGCACGCAGCGCAGCGCCTCGGGGAAGGCGGACGTGATCATCCAGTTGCCGTGCGGCAGCGCGGTCTTCATGCCGGCGACCAGCTTGGACACCGGCGCGCAGTCGCGGTAGACGACCTTCAGTTCCGCATTGAAGGTCTTGGCGGGCTGAGCGGCGGCGACGCGCAGCGCATCAGTCAGGAAAGGCGGGGGCGCTCCGCCGCCGGCACCCGTCAACTTGGCGTCGCGCCATTGGTCGCTGGACAGTTGCAGCACGGCCTTGCGTCCGACGCCGCTTACCGTCCTGCCGGTCAGCAGGTCGTGGTGCAGCACCCAGGCGCCGTCCTTCAGGCGCTGCATGTCGATTTCGACGCCATCCCATGCGCCGGCATAAGCCGCGCGAATCGAGGCCAACGAGTTCTCGGGCAGCGCGGGCGCGCCGCGATGCGCATGCACCTGCATGCCCAGGCACGCGGCGCTGGCGCCGGACCAGGGCAGGGCGGCGGTCAGCAGCGCGGCTATCAGACGGCTAGCCCGCATCGCCGTGGTATCCGAACCGGAAGCCGCCCAGCACCGTCGTGCGCACGGCTTCGTTGAAAGGATAGGTGTAGGCCTGGCCCACGACGATCACGTGCGCCACGTTGGCCAGCACGCGGCGCCGCAGCGCCTGACCGATCGACTCGTCATCGCGCCCGCCTTCCACGCGCGACATCTGCTGGAAGAGTTCACTTTGCGTCACGCCGTTCTGCATGAACGAAAACGCCGTCCAGACGCAGGCCAGGGTCAGCACCAGCGCCAGACCCGCCGCGCGCGTGGCGGTGCGCCCCGGCTGCTGGCCGGCGGGCGTGCGCAGCCAGACGACGAGTTTGACGATCAGGTAAAGCAGCTTGCCGAAGTGGCCCACCGCACCCAGCAGCGAGAACAGCAGCGCAACCGGCGGCACGATGGCCGCGCGCGCGGCGTCTTCGCCCAACTGTTGATGCTGGCCGCCGCGCGCAAAGTCCGCGCTGCTGGCGGAAAAGCGCGGCATGGCTTCGTCCACGGCCCGGTCCAGCATGCCGTCGTACAGCCGCTTGAAGCTGGCGGCGTCGGTGTAGTTGGGCGCGACGTTCATGGTGGCGGGCACCATCAAGGTCTGGCGCAGCAGCTTCTGCACGCCGGGGCGCGCCACGAAGTCTTCGTACGACAGACCGGGCGGAATGGCATCGCCCTCGACATGCACCGTGCGGCTGCGCATGGTCTTCCAGTATTGCTGGGCGACCGCTTCATTGAACGTGGCGCGGTCGTGCGGCTGCCAGCCGGCGGGCACGGGGATGCGCTTGCGCACGTCCTGCACGACACGGCCTTGATAGCGCGCGGGCACGCTGTCGGGCGTCCAGCCGCGGCGCGACAGGTTGCGGCGATAGTCGCCCCACGCGCGATCCTGTTCGCGCGCCAGGCCGATATCCGACGCCACCGGCACGCCGGCGTATTTCTTCCAGCGTTCGGCGACGGACTGCATCACGCTGGTGTAGACCTGGTGATACCCGCGGATGCCCGGGGACGTCATGCGGACTTCGCGGTCATCGAAGGTGAAGGTCTTCATCTGGCGCTGCAGGTCGGTGCGGATGACCTGGCGCTTCTTGGGTTCGACCTTTTCATCCAGATTGTCGATGTTGGTCAGCAGCACCTGGAACACCGCCAGGAACGCCTTGCCCTCGGGCCGCGCGTAGATGCCGTCGTCCACCAGCCCGTCCAGATGCAGGTCGCCCTGCACCAGCGAGCGTTGCAGCAGGCCGGCGTTGGTGGCAATGCGGCGGAACTCGCCGTCGCGCGAGTCGACCAGCACGTTCACCATCATCTTGATGGCGCTGAAGACCAGCAGCGCGGTCACGGCGCAGGCCACGGCAATCTTCAGGTAAGACGGCCGGCCGCCGGTGGCAAGCCGCCGGGTCAGCATCAGCTGCAACACCACCAGCGCGGCGGCGATGCCGGACAGGGTGCGGCCGAAGAACTCCAGTTCCTCGATATCGTGCGGCGTGGCGCGGCTGCCCACCACATCGAGCAACCGGGCGTTGAAGCCGAGTTCAAAACTGAGGTAGATGACCGTCAGGACGATCAGGAACAAAATCTGGCGAATCTGGGCCTGGCGCACGATCAATCCCTCAGGTCCAGACGGGTCGAGGTGATTTCCTCTTCGGGCAGGTCCAGCTTGGCGGGTGTGCGCGATGCCGCGCCCGAGCGGGGTGTTGCGGGCGTGTCACCCGTGGACACGCGCTGCGGGGGCGGCGGCACCACGCGGCCAGCGGATGTGTCACTGCCGGCCGTCTGTGTCTGCACCGCGGCGGGCGTATTGGGTGGCGAACGGCGGCCGCCGCTGGCCGGCTTAGCCGCCTTGCCCGATCGCGCGGCCGGCGCGGCGGGCGGCGGATAGACGCCATGCAGCCGGATAGAATCCATGTACCCGGGCGGATACAGCGACTCGTCGGCAAACGGCTTGGCGCGCGGATTCAAGCCCGCGACGCTCTTGACGTTGCCGCGGCGCATCCGGCCATCCTGCGTGTAAACAAAGCGCTCGATCGCCGAGCCCTTGGGAAAGTCGAACGTCAGCGCGCTGCGGTCGTCCTGGACCAGCACGACGGGCCGGTCACGGCAATTGCCCACGTCCCACGACAACACGTCGGACCCCTCGATGGCCAGCACGGTATAGCGGTAATCGCAGTTGCGGCGCTGGGTCTCGATGACGACCACGGTGCGCGGGCCAATGTTTTCGGTCCGGGCGATGCGTGCGGACTCAACATTGTTCAGGGGCACCACGCGCTGATTGCCTGATAGCTTCACCGAGAAGTTCTTGCCTTCACGGCGCAATGTGCCCAGTCCGCCGTCCTGCAGCGGGAACTGGCCGATCTCGGTGCCGAACAGGGCGGCGGTGTCCACGCCGAACACGTAGTTGCCCCGCGAATTGGTCTTGACGGCGCAGGCGGACAGGCCCGCCAGCAAGAGGAAGCTGGCCGCAAGGCGAAGGATCAACGAACGGGATACGTGCAGGCGCAATGACATCATGGGAAGGCGGAAAACCGGGCGCCACACGGGCGCCTTTTTCGTCAAAGCCCTGCAATGTAT
Organism: Achromobacter sp. ACRQX; assembly: GCF_022346505.1. Lineage (NCBI taxonomy): Bacteria > Pseudomonadati > Pseudomonadota > Betaproteobacteria > Burkholderiales > Alcaligenaceae > Achromobacter > Achromobacter sp. ACRQX. The sequence goes on along the minus strand of NZ_JAKRML010000018.1, from coordinate 93,657 downwards.
CGCAAAGTTACAGCGCAGGACCAGACTTGTTTCAATTGCGCCGGGCGCGTCGCGCCGTGCGTCGTCGCAAACCAGGCGCGGGTTTGGCGCGTCAGTTGGCGGCCTGCTTCAGTTCCATCGACAGTTTCACCAGTTCGTGCACGCCATTGCGAATGGCGGACACGGTGCGGGCCAGGGTGGCGCGCAGCAGGGCGATGTCGGGCAGCGTGTCGGGCGCGGCCACGATGCTGTCCACCGAGGCCGACTCGCGCGCGGGGCGATCGGCGGCGTCTTGCGGCAGCGTCTGCTTGCTGGCCTTGCACCGGTTGTTCACGACGTTGATGACTTCAAGGAACTGGCCGCGCGTCAGGTTCAGTTCGTCAGCCTGCACGAAGGCGGGGTAGACGAGGCGCAGGAATTCCGGGTCCGAATCGCTCAGGCTGAAATACATGATGCCCATGTCGGGATGCTTGAAGACCACATCGCCTTGCTCGTCAAAGCTGGCGACGAGGCCCAGTTCTTCTTGCACCACGGTCTGGTACAGGGTGGACAGCGGGGTGGGGGTGGACATGATTCAACGCTCCGTTGGTGGTAAGTGGGAAAAAAGACGAGCCCATGACCCTTGCTACGCGCCGTCTTGAAAAAGGTTCGAAAAATTTAGCGACGAAGGATAAACCGAACCCGGCAAATCAATTGGCCGAAAAAAGGGCGAAAAAAAAATCGAACCTTTTGCGCCGCTGCGCGTAGCGATCAGTACCGGCATCCATACCGGCATCCGCCTCACGCAAAAAAGGAAACACCATGCAGGACAAAGCACAAGACGTATTGATGCAGGCAAAAACCCACGCCGCCCGGTGGGCAGCCATTGCGGTTCAGCGCGTCCACCGGGGCGACGCGGCGGGCGCGTTGCTGTTTCTTCTGGGCACCACGCTCTTCGCGGTGGTCTCCATGCGCATGATGGGATCGGGCGTCAGTCTGAGCTTCTACGACCTCCTGCGCTTGCAGAACGGCGGCAGCGTGCAGGGCGCGATGGCAGGGCAGGGGGCCGGCGCGGGATTCTATGCCGTGTTGTGGCTGCTGGCCGTCGTGGGGCCGCTGCTGCCTTCGCTGCTGGACCAGCGCGCGGCGCGCCTGGGCTACTTTGCGCCGCTGGCGTTGTGGATCATCGCGTTGGCGGGCACGGGGATGCGCTTGCGCACGTCCTGCACGACACGGCCTTGATAGCGCGCGGGCACGCTGTCGGGCGTCCAGCCGCGGCGCGACAGGTTGCGGCGATAGTCGCCCCACGCGCGATCCTGTTCGCGCGCCAGGCCGATATCCGACGCCACCGGCACGCCGGCGTATTTCTTCCAGCGTTCGGCGACGGACTGCATCACGCTGGTGTAGACCTGGTGATACCCGCGGATGCCCGGGGACGTCATGCGGACTTCGCGGTCATCGAAGGTGAAGGTCTTCATCTGGCGCTGCAGGTCGGTGCGGATGACCTGGCGCTTCTTGGGTTCGACCTTTTCATCCAGATTGTCGATGTTGGTCAGCAGCACCTGGAACACCGCCAGGAACGCCTTGCCCTCGGGCCGCGCGTAGATGCCGTCGTCCACCAGCCCGTCCAGATGCAGGTCGCCCTGCACCAGCGAGCGTTGCAGCAGGCCGGCGTTGGTGGCAATGCGGCGGAACTCGCCGTCGCGCGAGTCGACCAGCACGTTCACCATCATCTTGATGGCGCTGAAGACCAGCAGCGCGGTCACGGCGCAGGCCACGGCAATCTTCAGGTAAGACGGCCGGCCGCCGGTGGCAAGCCGCCGGGTCAGCATCAGCTGCAACACCACCAGCGCGGCGGCGATGCCGGACAGGGTGCGGCCGAAGAACTCCAGTTCCTCGATATCGTGCGGCGTGGCGCGGCTGCCCACCACATCGAGCAACCGGGCGTTGAAGCCGAGTTCAAAACTGAGGTAGATGACCGTCAGGACGATCAGGAACAAAATCTCGCGACTCAGGGCCTGGCGCACGCTCAATCCCTCAGGTCCAGACGGGTCGAGGTGATTTCCTCTTCGGGCAGGTCCAGCTTGGCGGGTGTGCGCGATGCCGCGCCCGAGCGGGGTGTTGCGGGCGTGTCACCCGTGGACACGCGCTGCGGGGGCGGCGGCACCACGCGGCCAGCGGATGTGTCACTGCCGGCCGTCTGTGTCTGCACCGCGGCGGGCGTATTGGGTGGCGAACGGCGGCCGCCGCTGGCCGGCTTAGCCGCCTTGCCCGATCGCGCGGCCGGCGCGGCGGGCGGCGGATAGACGCCATGCAGCCGGATAGAATCCATGTACCCGGGCGGATACAGCGACTCGTCGGCAAACGGCTTGGCGCGCGGATTCAAGCCCGCGACGCTCTTGACGTTGCCGCGGCGCATCCGGCCATCCTGCGTGTAAACAAAGCGCTCGATCGCCGAGCCCTTGGGAAAGTCGAACGTCAGCGCGCTGCGGTCGTCCTGGACCAGCACGACGGGCCGGTCACGGCAATTGCCCACGTCCCACGACAACACGTCGGACCCCTCGATGGCCAGCACGGTATAGCGGTAATCGCAGTTGCGGCGCTGGGTCTCGATGACGACCACGGTGCGCGGGCCAATGTTTTCGGTCCGGGCGATGCGTGCGGACTCAACATTGTTCAGGGGCACCACGCGCTGATTGCCTGATAGCTTCACCGAGAAGTTCTTGCCTTCACGGCGCAATGTGCCCAGTCCGCCGTCCTGCAGCGGGAACTGGCCGATCTCGGTGCCGAACAGGGCGGCGGTGTCCACGCCGAACACGTAGTTGCCCCGCGAATTGGTCTTGACGGCGCAGGCGGACAGGCCCGCCAGCAAGAGGAAGCTGGCCGCAAGGCGAAGGATCAACGAACGGGATACGTGCAGGCGCAATGACATCATGGGAAGGCGGAAAACCGGGCGCCACACGGGCGCCTTTTTCGTCAAAGCCCTGCAATGTATCGCAAAGTTACAGCGCAGGACCAGACTTGTTTCAATTGCGCCGGGCGCGTCGCGCCGTGCGTCGTCGCAAACCAGGCGCGGGTTTGGCGCGTCAGTTGGCGGCCTGCTTCAGTTCCATCGACAGTTTCACCAGTTCGTGCACGCCATTGCGAATGGCGGACACGGTGCGGGCCACGGTGGCGCGCAGCAGGGCGATGTCGGGCAGCGTGTCGGGCGCGGCCACGAAGCTTTCCACCGAGGCCGACACGCGCGCGGGGCGATCGGCGTCCTCTTGCGGCAGCGTCAGCTTGATGGCCTTGCACCGGTTGTTCACGACGTTGATGACTTCAAGGAACTGGCCGCGCGTCAGGTTCAGTTCGTCAGCCTGCACGAAGGCGGGGTAGACGAGGCGCAGGAATTCCGGGTCCGAATCGCTCAGGCTGAAATACATGATGCCCATGTCGGGATGCTTGAAGACCACATCGCCTTGCTCGTCAAAGCTGGCGACGAGGCCCAGTTCTTCTTGCACCACGGTCTGGTACAGGGTGGACAGCGGGGTGGGGGTGGACATGATTCAACGCTCCGTTGGTGGTAAGTGGGAAAAAAGACGAGCCCATGACCCTTGCTACGCGCCGTCTTGAAAAAGGTTCGAAAAATTTAGCGACGAAGGATAAACCGAACCCGGCAAATCAATTGGCCGAAAAAAGGGCGAAAAAAAAATCGAACCTTTTGCGCCGCTGCGCGTAGCGATCAGTACCGGCATCCATACCGGCATCCGCCTCACGCAAAAAAGGAAACACCATGCAGGACAAAGCACAAGACGTATTGATGCAGGCAAAAACCCACGCCGCCCGGTGGGCAGCCATTGCGGTTCAGCGCGTCCACCGGGGCGACGCGGCGGGCGCGTTGCTGTTTCTTCTGGGCACCACGCTCTTCGCGGTGGTCTCCATGCGCATGATGGGATCGGGCGTCAGTCTGAGCTTCTACGACCTCCTGCGCTTGCAGAACGGCGGCAGCGTGCAGGGCGCGATGGCAGGGCAGGGGGCCGGCGCGGGATTCTATGCCGTGTTGTGGCTGCTGGCCGTCGTGGGGCCGCTGCTGCCTTCGCTGCTGGACCAGCGCGCGGCGCGCCTGGGCTACTTTGCGCCGCTGGCGTTGTGGATCATCGCGTTGGCGGGCGTGGTCTCGCAGGTGCAGGAGTTCATGAATGCGACGCGCCAGTTGTCGGGTTTCATGGGCAGTTCACGCGCCGGCCGCAGCCTGGCGGGCGACATGGCGTCCAACCTGTGGAGCGGCCTGTCGTTCGGGTTCGGCTTCTATCTGTCTGTCGCCATCGCGCTGGCCTTCACTGTCCGCGGGGTCGCCGCGTTGCGCCGCCGCGCTTGATTTTCCGCCCCTGCGCAGCTAAGGTGCCGCAGCCCCAAGAACCTGAACCATGAACACGCTCGAATCCAAGCGCTACGTCATCGACAACGTCGACGCGCTGCTGCGCATCATGCACGCCGACCCGCGCTACGCGCTGGCGTTCCGGAACAAGGCCGAGCAGCACATCACGCTGAAACTGCGCAGAAAGTTCTTCAACACGCCGCCCGAAGGCGTGGTGGACGCGTTCAACAACGCGCTCATGAAGTTTCTGCAGACGCGCAGTTTCAAGGACGAGGTCCTGCTGCACGGCCAGCCCGAGGGCGGATGGACGGCGCATGAACTGGCCGTCAGCAAGCTGGGCGGCTACCTGTACCGCGGATCGCTGCACGAACTGATCCAGTTTCATCGCCGCACGCGGCACGAGGTGCAGTGGGCGGGTCCCGACGACGGCGGGGATCGGGACGACACGGCGTTTGACGACGCCCGGGATGTGGCGGATGACTCGCTCTTTGCCGACCCCGCGCAGGCGTACGAGCACCTGTCGATCGTCAAGCGCATGCGCGACTGCCTCAACAAACTCAGCGACACGCTGAAAACCACCATGTTCCTGTACCTGGACGATATGCCGATGGAACAGATCGCCCGGCAGCAGGACCTGCACGTGCCCACCGTGAAGAGCCGCCTGCACGCCGCGCGCAAGCTGGTGACGGAATGCACCCGCAAGGGGATGGACTGATGATGGCTGAAGACCGAGTGCTGTCGTATTTGTCCGGCGAGCTGGACGCCGATGCCCGCCGGGCCTTCGAAGCCGATCTCGCGCGCGATCCCGCATTGCGGGAGGAACTGGAGGCGTGGCGAAGTCTTGCCGAGGCGCGCCAGCTTGCGCATAACGAGATTGGGCAGGGGGAGCGCGATGCGGCTTTCTTGCGTGCGCTGGGGCAGGGCGTGGAGGCGGCGCCTGCGGGGGCGTCTGCCGAATTTGCGTCCGCATCTGAGCCTGCTTCTGCAAAATCTGCGCGTGCGTCATCGTCGGAACCTGCATCTGCGCGCGCGCCGGTGTCTTCGCACGCGCCGGTGTCGCGCGTGCGGCGCTTGTGGCAATGGCTGTGGCCTACGCCCGCCAGCCCGTTGATGCCGCTGGGCTGGGCGCTCGCAATAATGCTGTCCGTCGTGGTGATCCAGCAGGCGCCGGTGCACGGTCCCGCGGTTGTCCTGTCCGACGACGTCCTGACGCGCGGCGGTGCATCTTGTCCGCGGTTGGTGGTCGATCTTCCCGACGCCCTGACGGCGCGGCAGTTGCGCAATACCTTGTCCCAGTACGCGGTGTCCATCGTCGACGGGCCTGATGCGGACGGGCGATACGTCCTGGCCGCTGCGCGTGAGTCGTCGCTGCGCGATGCCGCGACGGCGCTGGGCGCGCTGTCGGTCACGGCGGCGCCAGCGGGCGCGTGCCCCAAACCGTGAGGCCCGGCGCAAGCCCGAGATAACGTCCAGTCCCTCCCGAACAAAAGTCAGGCCCCCAATTCTCTATGAAGCCCAACAAAGAACCTGCCCTTGCCAGCATGCCGGACGCGCGGCCGCAACCCCTGATGCGGCGGCGCCTGCTGGCCGCGCTGGTCGGCGCGGGGCTCTGCGGCGGGCACGCTGGCGCCGTGCTCGCGGCGGGAGCGAATGCGCGGGGGCTGAACAACCGGAACATGATGGACGAGGAGCCGGCCCGCTCGGGCGCGCCGGCACCCCAGCCGACCACGCCTGCGCCAGCGCCGGACGACGAGCCTTCCGCAGCTGCGACGGATCGCAAGGCCGAATCGGATGCCAAGGCGCAAGCTGAACCCCAAGCCACGCCCGCCAAGCGCCGCTACGCGCTGGTGATCGGCAACGCGCGCTACGCCGTTCCCGCGAACGCGCTGGTCAACCCGGTCAACGACGCCCGCCTCATCGCCGACTCGCTGCGCCAGCGCCAGGTCGATGTGACCCTGCTCACCGACCTGACCACGGCGCAGATGGAAGCCGCCGTCGACGATTTCGCCCTTCGGGCCGCCGGCGGGGACCTGGCGCTGATGTACTTCGCCGGACATGCTGTTGCGGTGGACGACGTGAACTATCTGTTCGGTGTGGACCTGCCTTTGCCGCTGGGTGAAGTGCGCATCCGCACGGCACAGCAAAGCTCGTTGAGCCTCAAGCGCGTGTCGCAAGCGCTGCGGCGTGCCAATGTCCGCGCGCGCTTGATGGTGCTGGACGCCTGCCGCACCAACCTGACCCGCGGCACGCCTGGCGCGGGACTGGTGCATGCCGTTCCCGCGGGCGGTGAACTTATCGCCTTTTCCACGCAGCCCGGCGCCACGGCCGAAGACGGCTTTGGCAACGACGGCCCCCGCCACAGCCCCTACGCGTACTACTTCGCGCAAGGGCTGCGCGCGCTGCCCGGTTCCGCGCCGGTGGAGACCTTCTTCAAGCAATTGACCGCCGACGTGCAGGTGGCCACCGCCTACCGGCAGATTCCGCACTACGCCAGCAGCCTGGTCGGCACCGTCACGTTCACCACGCTGGCGGACGGACAGACGCCCGCGACGCCGGGGGCGTCCGGCGGTCAGACGGCGCAGGGCCGAGGCCCGTCCCCCACGCTGGGCCGCGATCTGATCAAGGCGCGCATGAGCGCCTGGGAATACGAAATCGAACGCGGCGCGCAGTATGTGGACGAGCCCCGGCTGGCGTCGTTGCAGGCGCGCGCCAAGGCGGGCGACGTGGTCGCCATGACCACCTTGGGGCTGATCGCCGAGAACGGCGAGCACGTGCAACAGAACTACCCCGTCGCCGCCCGCTGGTATCAACGCGCCGCGGATCAAGGCTTCGCGCCCGCGCAGACGTATCTGGGCGAGCTGACCGGCATGGGCCGGGGCGTACCCAAGAACTACGCCGTGGCCGAACGCCTGTTTCGAGATGCGGCCGAGGCGGGACATCGGCGCGCGGCGATGGACCTGCTGGACGTGCGCGCGCGCATGGGCGAACCGATCGACCCGCGCGAGTGGGCCAAGGCGCTGCAGGACGCCGCCCTTAATCCGGTCGGTTTTCCGATGCCCGGCATGGCGCCCATTCAGGGCCTGCCGGACAACCCGTGGATGCGCGCGCTGGGTGTGCGCCCGCCCGGCCAGCCCTGAACCCGGTGGCGGCGCGCGTATGACGTCGCAGGCGCGTCAGACTGGGCGGTGATACACCGCCTCGACGTTGTAGCCGTCGGGATCCAGGATGAAGGCGCCGTAGTAGTTCGGATGATATTTCGGGCGTAACCCCGGCGCGCCGTTGTCGCGCCCGCCGGCCGCCAGCGCCGCGCGATGAAAGGCGTCGACCTCGTCACGGCTGCGCGCGCGAAACGCCACATGCACGCGCGGCGTGCTGGGCGTGCCCTCATGAATCCAGAACTCGCCGCCCGGGTCGCCCGCGTCGTCGGCCTCGCCAACGCCAAAGCCCATGCCCGTCGGGAGCGCCTTGCGCGGCACATACCCCACCGCCGCGAGCGCGCTCAGGTAGAAAGCCCGGCTGCGCGCGAAGTCGCTGACGTGAATCTCGATGTGGTCCAACATACGCTGCTCCTCGAAAAGGCGGCCGCGTGGGCCGGAGAGGTCAGCATAGGTGAGGGGGCGGGGCGGGATGGCTTCGATTTGCAACGTGGGGATACGCGGGCTCCCGCCTTGACCGACGCACGCTAAAACGTCGCAGGCGCCCTCAGAATGGTGCCCGACGAAGACTCCGTCATTACAACGGAATCTCGGTTCGGAGCAATGCAGACATTCGTCACCGTTCGTCCTGTTGGACTGCGCAAGAAGTGCGTGACCTCGCCGTGGGGATTCAGCACAAAAACGCCTCCCAAGCTGGCATGCGCAACGAGAAGGTTGTTGTTGGTGTCTACAGCAAGGCCGTCGGGGCCGCTGGTTCCGAAGAACGTCTGAAAGGCGCCCATCTTGCTGATCGAACCGTCCGCCAGCAGGGGCGCGCGCCACACCTGGTTGCCGCGCGTCACGGCAACGAAGAGCACTTTCTCGTGGGTGTCCAGCGCAATGCCATTGGGGCTGGGCGCATTGGAGATCAGCAGGTCAAGGCGCCGCGTGTTGCTGTCAAACCGATACACGCGGCCTGTGGGATCATGCAAACCCGTCTGGCCCTGGTCCGTGAAGTAAAGCAGGCCGTTGCGGTCGAACACCAGGTCGTTGACACCCCTGAAGCTCTCGCTGTTGCGGTGGCCGATGACGGGTGTGACATCGCCCTTCGCCAGGTCGCACCGGAGAATTCCGCGCCGATAGTCCGCGACCCAGAGACTTCCGTCGGGATGCCGCGCAAGTCCATTTGGCCAACCTCCCGTTTCGGCGACCAAGGTCCATGCGCCCTTCTGACAAACGCGAAATAGGCGGCCGTGCGGAATGTCCGTTACATAGAGATTGCCCTCGGGATCAAAGACGGGTCCCTCAAGAAAGCAGTCCACGATCTGCCCCGGCTTGTTGGCCTGCGCCCATTCACTTTCCCGCTCCAGGCGAAGATGCGCAGGCATGGACGTAAAGGGCTCGGCGTCGATGACCGCCGGCGGCGTAAAGGACATGTTCCACATGATGGTCCGCTCCAAAATCAGTCAGGCTTGATGTCCACGCGCTTGCCCACCGCTGCCCATTGCGCGTTTTCTCGATTGACGTAGGCCGCCGTCTCTTCGGTGCTCATCTTCTTGTACGCCGCTCCTTGTTCCTGCAGCATCGATTGCCGCTTGGGATTCGCCATGACCTCGGCAGTCAGGCGGTTGAGCTTTTCGATGATCTCGGACGGCGTGCCTTTTGGCGCCGCGACCCCAAACCAGTTCACCACCTTGTACTCGGGCAATCCAGCTTCGGCAAATGTGGGAACGTCGGGCAGGGCCGTCAAACGCTTGTCGCCGGTGACGGCAAGCGCTCGGGCGCGGGCGCCCTTCACCGGCGGAATCGCCGTCGGCGCTGCCGTGATCAGCAGATCAATCTGACCCGCCATCAGGTCGGTGAGCGCCGCGCCCGCCCCGCGGTAGGGCACATGTGTCAGCGACACTTTCGCGTCGTCCTTGAATACTTCGCCGGCAAGGTGGGTGGAGCTGGCGGGACCGCCCGATCCGAAGTTGAGTTTGCCGGGATTCGCCTTGGCATATGCGATGAGTTCGTTCAGCGATTTGAACGGGGATTTTTCAGGAACGATGGCGACGACCGGCGCCTCGATGATGTTCGACACGTGCACCAGATCCTGCTGGTGATTCCATGGAAGCTTTGCAAAGAGCAGCGGCAGCATGGAGTAAGTGGTGTCGGTCACCAGGAAGGTGGAACCGTCCGGCGTAGACCGGGCCACATCGAGCGTGCCTATCGTGCCGGAGGCCCCTGATTTGTTTTCGACCACGAACGGGGATCCGGTCGCTTCGGACAGCTTCTGCGCGAGCTGACGCGCGGCATAGTCGGTCGTGCCGCCCGGCGCATAGGGAACAACGAAGCGAACGGGCTTGTCCGGCCACTTGGTTTCTGCGTTCGCGGCGGCGGACGATACCGCCAACAAGCCGGTCAGGGCGGCAACTGCAATGGTCTTGGCCGAAATCAGCCGGTGCAAGGTTTGATGCTTCATGATGGTCTCCTCGGAAGTGAGCACTTTTCTACAAACGTCGAATGGGTTGTCAGGTGCTTCTCTACAAATCAATACGGTGTGGCGGGTTGGGATGGCGCCTGTCAGTTCTCTCCTTGTGCAATCGCGCGTCGCTTCAAACTTTCGATTTCGCTATCGCTGTATCCCGCCGCGCGCAGGATTTCGTCGGTGTGTTGGCCCACGCGCGGAGGCTGCAGGCGCAGCGCGGGCTGTTGGCCGTTCAATGACAATGGGGCGAGCGGGACGCGCGATTGCGTGCCGTCTGGCAACTCGATCGGCGCAAGGCCGCCCGTGGCCAGGAGATGTGGGTCCTCGAAAAGCTGATCGGGTCTTGTGATCGGCGCATACGGCAAACCTTCTCGCTCGAACACCGCCGCCAGCTCCGCTGCACTGAAACCAGCCAGATGCTGGCGCAGCACGGGCATCATCCAGTCTCGGGCCTGGACGCGGTGGTTGTTGGTGGCCAGCCGCGCGTCTGCAAGCAGGTCCTGCAGGCCGAACGCCTGGCAGAAGATGGCCCATTGCTTGTCGCTGACTACCGCAAGAAAGATCTGTTCGCTGTCTTTGACCGTGAAAACGTCGTAGACCGCCCAGGCGGAAATCCGGCTTGGCATGGGCGCGGCCACCTTGCCGGTTGCGGCGAACTGCATCATGTGCTGCCCGACCAGGAAGACGTTGTTCTCGAACAGCGATGCCTGAACTTCGGCGCCCAGACCGGTTTTCTCTCGCTGGGCCAATGCGGCCATGGCACCGATCGCGCCGAACATGCCGCCCATGATGTCGTTGACGCTGGTCCCGGCGCGAACCGGGTCACCAGGACGCCCCGTCATGTACGCCAGCCCGCCCATCATCTGCACGACTTCGTCCAGCGCGGTCCGGTTCTCGTACGGACCCGGCAGAAAACCCTTATGGCTCACGTAGATCAACCTCGGATTGCGCTGCTTCAGGGCGTCGTACCCCAAACCCAGCTTTTCCATCACGCCGGGCTTGAAGTTTTCGCTCACGATGTCCGAGGAGTCGATCAGGCGCAGCGCGGCTTCCACGCCTTCCGGACTTTTCAGGTCCAGCGATACGCTCTTCTTGTTCCGGTTGAACATCGGAAAGAAGCCGGCGCCGGAGCCCAGCAGCTTGCGGGTGGTGTCGCCGCCGATCGGCTCGATCTTGATGACTTCGGCGCCAAGATCTCCGAGCAGCATGCCGCAGGTTGGCCCCATCACCATGTGGGTAAATTCGATGACGCGCACGCCTTCATACGGAAGGGGCGCTGCAGTTTGATTGCTCATGATCAGATGCCTGATAGAAATTTCCTTGGGCGGCCCGGCCTTGCGGCGAGGTCATGTCTACTGCGACGCACGGGACCCTCGGCGGGCTTCGCCGTTCAGTCTGTTTGCGTGAATCCCTTGGGCATGCCGGCTTCCGGCGTCATGCCGTACAGCGGCTCTCCCGGCAGGCCTTCGCTCAGCGGCGCGCGTGCGGCAAAAAGTTTGTCGAGGTCGATGGCGGTCTTGACGCCCATGGCCTCGAACATGAAGACGAGGTCCTCGGTCACGACGTTGCCGGACGCGCCCGGCGCATAGGGACACCCGCCCAGACCGCCAAGGGAAGAATCGAAGGTGCGCACGCCAACGTCCCAGGCGGCAAGGCAATTGGCCAAGCCAAGGCCACGCGTGTTGTGCATGTGCGCGGCGCCCGCGTGATCGCCGATTTCCGCTCTCAGGCGTTGGAACAGACGGCGGACCTGTTGCGGGTTGGCGTAGCCAACGGTGTCGGACAGCCCGGCGTCATCTGCGCCGGCTTCGATGCACGCGGCGGCCAGGCGGATCACGTCGTCTTCGGGGACATTGCCTTGCAGCGTGCAGCCGAAAGCGGTGGAGATTCCGGCTTCCAGCTTGACGTGCGGGGCTATGTCATCGCGCAGGGCGGCGATCGCACGGACCTCTTCGACCATTTCCATGGGCGTTCGCCGTACGTTGGCCAGGGAGTGCGCGTGGCTGGCGGACACGGGCAAGGTCAGTTTGTCCACGCCGGCCTTCAATGCGTTTTCGGCGCCGCGAAGATTGGGAACAAGCGCCATGATGGTGACGCCTTGGTGCTGCCTTGCATGCCGCACCACTTCGGCGGCGTCCGCCATCTGGGGCAGCAGCTTTGCCGGGACGAAGGACGCCACCTCGATTTCCTTGATTCCTGCGTGGACAAGCGCGTCAATCCAGCGGAACTTGTCTGCGGTTGGCATAACGCCTTTCACGGATTGCAATCCGTCACGGGGGCCGACTTCGCTTATCAACACTTCGCTCATGATTTCACCTTTCGTTCGTTCGGTTCTGTTAGATAGAATGCGGGTTCATCCCCGTGTCAGAACCCGCCTTGTCGAAGGCGGCCAAAGAGATTCCCACCGATGCCCAAGAAGTCCACACTCGAAAGCGCTGCCGATTTGCCCGTAGCTCCCGGCGGCGCGGTCGCCGTGGACCGGGCCATCGCGCTGCTCCACACGTTCTCGCAAGAGCGCAAAACGTTGACGCTCACCGAGCTTGCCGCGGCAACGGGCCTGTACAAAAGCACCGTGCTCCGATTGCTGGCATCGCTGGAGCACGGCTCGCTGGTGCGCAAGACGCCAGCGGGATACGAACTGGGCAACGAAGTGCCGCGGCTTTTCTCTGCCTACTCCAAGTCGTTCTCGATGGAGTCCGTGGTGGTTCCCGAACTGACCGGGCTGGTCGAGCAGACGCGGGAGAGCGCGGCCTTCCATGTGCTGCAAAATGGCCAGCGGATCTGCCTTTTCCGTGTCGAGTCTCCGCAGCTGGTGCGCGAGCACATCCAGGTGGGCGACATCCTGCCCATAGACCGGGGCGCAGGGGCGCGCGTGCTGATGGCGTTCACGGGCGCAAAGGGAGCGCTGTACGACCGTATCCGCCGTGAGGGCGTCATCGTGATGGAAAAGGATCGCTCTTCCGAAATCTCGGGGATATCCGCGCCGGTCTTCGCCCACGGAGACGTCCTGGCGGGCGCCGTGACGCTGACCATGCCTGCGCATCGTCTCGATCATGATCACGCACCCCTTGTGCTGGCCTGTGCCAGGCGGTTGACCAAAGCGCTCGGTGGGAAATTCCCGGACATGGCAGATCCCATCATCAGCCCCTTAAAGGGATGATTCCGAACAACAACGCCGCCGCAAGCATGGCCAGCACCAGGCCGAAAACCCATGCGATGGAAGACCGCTGGTTATCGCCGTAGTTGAGGTCGAGCAGACTGACCAGCAGGTACGTGGACGCAACCAGCGGGCTGAGCAGATGGATGGGCTGGCCGATCAGGGAAGCGCGTGCCATCTCCGCAGCGGTGATCCCATACGCGTCCGCCGTACTCGCCAGCAACGGCAGTACACCGAAGTAGAAGGCGTCGTTCGTCAGCACATACGTGGCTGGCGCGCTGATCAACGCCGTCGCCGGCGCAAGGTAGGGTCCCAGCCAATCCGGCATGACATAAAGCAGGCTTTCCGACATGGCTTTCAACATGCCCGTCCCGCCGATCACGCCGGTAAAGATGCCAGCCGCGAAGATCAACGACACAACGGCCAGGACATTCGCGGCGTGGGCGCCGACGCGCTCCTGCTGCTGCTTGAGCTGGGGATAATTCAGCATCAGCGCAAGCGCCGTTGCGATCATGAACAGCACGGCCAGCGGCAAGAAGTCGGAAATCAGGCCGTACAGCAACGCCACGGTCAGGGCCAGATTGGCCCACATCATCTTGGGACGCCGATGTTCCGGCATATCGTCCAAGGCGCGCTCGATACCTGCCAGTTGCGCCGGATCTCGCAGCACCCCAATCCGTGCGCGTTCGCGCACGCCGAACACGGCGGCGACAAGGATCTGGTAACCGAAGCCGACGAGCATCGCCGGGATGAGCGGGAGAAACACTTCCGCGACGTCCAGGTGCATGGCGCTGGCGGCGCGCGCAGTGGGGCCGCCCCACGGGACGATGTTCATGATGCCGATCGACATCAGTAGCACCGTCGCCATGTACTGAAGCTTGACGCCCAGCTTCCGGTAGATCGGCAGCAGCGCGGCGGCACAGATGACGTACGTGGTGGCGCCATCGCCGTCCAGCGCCACGACCGTGCCCATCACCGCCGTTCCGACGAGCAGTCGCAGCGGGTCGCCTTTCGTCATGCGAACGACGCGATGCACGATGGGGTCGAACAGCCCGGCGTCGGTCATGATGCTGAAGTACAGAATGCCGAACATCAGCATGATGCCGGTGGGGGCAAGCTTCTTGATCCCGTCCAGCATCATCGTGCCCAACTCGCCTTGGTGGCCCGTGAGCAGCGCGAACACGATAGGAACGACGATCAGCCCAACAAGGGCTGACATACGCTTGGTCATGATCAACGCCATGAACGTTGCGACCATCGCATAGCCGTAAAGCACAAGCATCGAGTCTCCTCGCCTCTTGATAGGTCCAGCAACCTTGAGAGCGACGCGATGTTTTGTGACGCACTTGTGGTTCTGTCCTACAGAATGGCATTCTGTTGTACAAAATCGAAGTGTATGTTCGAGTTATTGTTGCTGGTATAAGGGTTGACCCTAATGCGGCTGTCATGAGCCGCGAGAGGCGTTCCCCGGCAACAGGAGAAAACTCGTTAGCGGGAAGCGTGGTGCAGGAATGGTTGCCGGCGTGGAGACACCACCGGGATGAGTTTTTAAGGCTCTAGGGGCGCCCAGGTTTCTTCTCGCAAGCATGGAGAAAAACCGCATGCAAATCGGGCCTGCCACCCCAAAGGATGGCAGGCCCGATGCGTCTGGTGAAAACGGTAGCCGTCTCGCGCCGATCCTGCGCGCGGTGTCACCGCCTACCGATCAGAAACTCTCCCAATCATCATTCGACTGCGCGGGCTTGCTGTCGCCCGGCACGCGCAGCGGCGCTTTCGCTTGCGGCGCGGGCTTGGCGTCGGCGCGGCGAGTCTCTGCCGGCTTGCCAGCGGCCGCACGTGAAGATGCCGGCGTGGCCAAGACGCGCTGCGGCTTTGCAGGCTGGCTAACTACAGACTGCACCTCCCGCACCTGAGCAACCTGCGGCTGCGCTACAAAACGCGGCGCATCATCCTCGGCAAGACGGAACACACTGACCAACTTCACCAGCGTCGCCGCCTGCGAATTCAAGCTATGCGCAGCGGCGGCCGACTCTTCCACCAGGGCGGCGTTCTGCTGCGTCGTCTGGTCGAGCTGGTTGATGGCATCGCCCACTTGCGAGATGCCTTGTCCCTGCTCGTGCGCGGCGGCGCCGATTTCGGCGATCAGGTCGGCAACGCGGCGCACCTGCGTCACGATGTCGTTCATGGTGCTGCCGGCTTCGCCGACCAGGTTCGAACCGGCTTCGACGTTGCCGACGCTGTCGCTGATCAGTTGCTTGATTTCCTTGGCGGCGCTGGCGCTGCGTTGTGCCAGGGCGCGCACTTCGCTGGCCACGACGGCAAAGCCGCGGCCCTGTTCGCCGGCGCGGGCCGCTTCGACGGCGGCGTTCAGCGCAAGGATGTTGGTCTGGAATGCGATGGAATCGATGACGGCGATGATGTCGACGATCTTGCGCGAGCTGGCCGAGATGGCATCCATGGTGCTGACCACGTTGCCGACCACTTCACCGCCGCGGGCGGCGGCTGCGCTGGCCGAGCCGGCCAGGCTGCCGGCCATCTGCACGGATTCCAGGTTCTGCTTTACCGCGGAATTCATCTCTTCCATCGAGGCCGCGGTCTCTTCGACGTTGGCGGCCTGTTCTTCGGTGCGCTGGCTGAGGTCGGCATTGCCGGACGAGATCTGCGTGGCGCCCGTGGCGATGGACTCGCTGGACTGGCGCACCTGGCTCACCAGTTGCGCCAGGTTGGCGCGCATGGCGTCCATGTTGGCCAGCACGCTGGTCTGGTCGCCTTCGCGGCGTTGCACGCGCACGGCCAGGTTGCCCTTGGCGACTTCCTGGGCGATCTGCGCGGCGTAGGCGGGTTCGCCGCCCAGACGGCGCATTACGGAGCGCACCAGACCCAGACCCAGGATGCTGCCGATCAACGCGCACAACACGATCAGCGCGGTCAGCGTCCAGAACGTGCGTTCGACTGCGGCGGCGGCGTCTTCGGTGTCGAGGCGGGCCAGTTCTTCCTGGCGCTTGGCGGCTTCCATCAGGATGTTGCGCGCGGCGACATGCAGCGCGGCCGAGTCCTTGTGCAGGACGGTCATCGCGGTCGGATCGTTGCGGTCGGCAAGGCCCTTCACGTCGTTGACGGCCGCCTTGTAACGGGTCCAGGTGTCGGCCAGCTTGCCGCCGAGTTCGCGCAGGGCGGGGTCCTGCTCCTGCTGCAGACGGTCACGCGCCTGCAACACGGATTTTTCGGATTCCTCGTTCAGGCGAAGTTCGTTCTGGCGTCCTTGCGGATCAGTATTCCAGATGTAGACGTACATGCGCCGGAAGTGCGTGGCGCCTTGGCGGGCGGCGTCGACGACGACGCGCAGCGGCATGACGGTTTCCGTGTACATGGCGCGCTGCTTCTGGCTGATGCTCCAGAGCTGCTGCATGGCGATGGCGCCAACGGCCACCAGCATCACGATGAAGAACAGCACCAATGCGGTCAGGCTGCTCCGGAGAGAGAGATTTCTGAGTTTGGACATGATGGGCACGCGACGGGGGCGCGGAATGCGCCCTCCACCCGGGCACTACAGCACATCATGTTGCGGTGCAATACGGGGAATTACGGGTGAAAAAGCCGGATCGGCGCGGTTGCGCCGCTGGCAGTTCCGATATGCGGGATTTTCGGGGATTGGCGGCTCAACCGGCCGCCGTCGTAGCGGGCCCTACGGGGCCACCTGCACGTGCTCTATGCGGTTGCGCCCGTTGGCCTTGGCCAGATACAACTGCTGGTCCACGGCCTTGATGAAATCCGCGCGCGTGACGGGCCCTTCGGGAATCACGGTGCCCGCACCGACGCTCACCGTGACGCGTCTGCCATGCGGCGACAGCGCGTGCACGATGGCTTTTTTCTGCAATTGGCGCTGGCAGCGTTCAGCCACTTTCCGGGCCACCTCGGCATCGGCTTCGGGCAGCAGCACAACGAATTCTTCACCGCCGTAGCGCGCAACCAGATCGCGCGGACCATCCAGCGCCAGGCTCAGCGTCTCGGCGATTTCGATCAGGCATTTGTCGCCCTGGGTGTGGCCATACAGGTCGTTGTATTGCTTGAAGAAGTCGACGTCAAAGAGCAAGACCGACAAGGGCTGGTTTTCGCTGCGGGCGCGCTCCCATTCCAGTTCGAAACTGCTGTCGAATCGCCGCCGGTTGGCGATGTTGGTCAGGCCGTCCTTGAAAGACAGCACCTCAAGTTCTTTCTGCAGGCTGAGCAGTTTCTCTTCGGTCTTCTTGCGCTCGGTGATGTCGAACATGAAGCCGATCAGGGCCTCGGGCTCGCCGCTTTCCGTGCGCACCACGTGCACCACGTCGCGGATCCACACGTAGCCGTTGTCCTTGGTCAGCGCGCGGTAGTCCGCTTCGTGGTCGACGCCGGCCTGGGATTGCGAGACGCAGAAATTCACCACGTACTCACGATCCTCGGGATGCATGCGCATCGCCCAGTCCTCGACGGTGACCCAGCTATCGGTGCGCCAGCCCAGCAGCGCTTCGATCTGGGGGCCGATGTAGGCGAATTTCATCGTGGCCCAGTCGATCTTCCAGGGAATCGCCTTGGTCGATTCCAGCAACGTCCTGTAGACCGCGCTGTCGTTCAGAAGCGTACTGTCGTCAGCCATGCTCAATCCTTCCGGGATTCCGAGGAACGAGCACTGTAGCCCGAACCGGGGACTGATGGGAATCTGCTGGCGGCCGCTATTTGCGGTTCCAGTGGCCCAACCCGCTGTCGTCGTAGTACTTGATGTCAAAGCCCTGGGCCTGCCCGTTTGCCATCTTGAAGACGATGGACGCCCGCGAGGCGAGCATTTCGGCTTCACCGGCCGGCGAAAAGGCGAACGTGTCGCCGTCCCAATGGCGCACGGGAAAGCGCATGTCCTTCGGTCCCAGCACCAGCGTCAGCGCGCCGTAGGCTTCCTCGATCCGCGCGGGGCCGTAGTAGGGGTTGTCGAACGTGCCGGTGTACTGCGACAACGCCTTTGGTGCGGCGGGCTTGGCGGGATCGGGCTTGCCGGTCAGGTCCGCCTGCGGTTCGAACAACTTCTTCATGGCGCCGTTGTATGCCGCATACCAGTCGCGTGTGGACTTGCCGTACAGCGCCGTGTCGGTGAACGTGGCCACCACGGCTTCCGCCGCGCCGACCGGCGCGCCATTGGTCAGCACGACGATGCCGATGCCGGCGGAGGGCACGATGCGGAAGGTGGTGCCGGTGCCCACGAGGAAGGCGCCGGAATGCCCCATGGCAGGGCGTCCGCCGGTTTCCGTGTTGACGTTGAAACCAAAGCCATAGAAGCCGGACCGCGTATTCAGGTCGGGCGCGGGGGCGCTGAAGGCCTGCGGCGACAGTGCGGGCAGCAGCGCGCCGGGGGCGGCCAGTGGCTTGCCCTGGTGTTGGCCATCCGCCAGCAGCAGTTTCAGCCACTGCGCCAGATCCACCACCGTGGAGGACACGCCGCCCGCGGGCGCCTGCGCATCGGCGTTGCGCTTGCCTACCTGCACGAAGCGGCCATTCTGGTAGGCGTGCAGCAAGGCGCGGTTGCCGTGCGACTCGAAGTCGGCGTAGCGGTAACTGGTCGATGCCATGCCCAGCGGCTTGAAAAGCTGTTCGTCGGCCAGTTGCTCCCACGGGCGCCCCGCGACCTTGGCGATGGCCTCTGCGCCGATCGTCGTGCTGAAGTTGGCGTAGTGATACGACGTGCGGAAGGGGGTGAGCGGCAACAGGCGCAGGCGGGAGATGACCTCGTTGCGGGAAAAGCCCAGGTCTTCCAGATCGTCGCCGGCCGTGGGCGGCAGCCCGGAGCGGTGCGCAAAGAAATCGCCGATGGTGGCGTGCTCGGACACATAGGCGTTGCTGAGCGCAAAGCCCGGAAGATGACGCGACACGGGGTCGTCCCACGTGGCCTTGCGCTGCGTGATCTCGATGGCGGTCACTGTCGCCGACAGCGACTTGGAGATGGACGCGATCTGGAACACGGTATTGGCATCCACCGGCGCGTCCTTGCCGACCTCGCGTGTGCCGAAGCCTTGCGTCAGCACGGTCTTGCCGTCGATGACGACCGCGACGGCCAGGCCCGGCACCTGGCTGCGTTGCATGATGTCCTTGATGATGCCGGGCAGGTCCTGCACGGCGCGTTCGCGGCTGCCGGCAGGAATCGTGACGGCGTCCGCCGGCGGGTAGTCGGCGGGGGTAATCGGCACGGGTTGCGACCAGGCGGACGTGACGCCGCCCAGGGCAAGAACGATCGTTGCGGTGATGCGCGTGGTTGTGCTGTGCATGTTGGCCTCAGAATCCTGCTTGGTAAGCGATGCGAAAGACGCCCTGGTTGAGGCGCAGGGCCTGATCGCGCTGATGCGTGATCCCGGCCTGCACGATCAACCCCACGGGCGTGACGTAGGTGACTGCGCCCGATACTCCCCAATCCGTACTGTCCAGCAGGCCATACCGGGCCAGCGTCTGGCCGCCGCCGGTCAGCTTGCGCACGGCGGCCGTCGCGGTGACCTGCCAGCGGTCTCGAGACAACGACACCGAGGTTACGCCATTGCCGTTGGAAACCGGCGCGCCGCGAAAGGCGCTGGAATAGGTAGCCTCGTTGAACCAGTTCAGGTGCCATCCGTCATCCAGCGGCGTGTCGTAGCTCAGCCGGGCCGATACCGTGTTGGCGCTTTCGCCCTGGTTTGGATCCAGGTGCAGCCGGCCTGCGTCCACGCCGCCCGATATGCCCGCCAGTCCGGGTAGATTGCGGAAGTCGTACGAAAGGATGAACGACTTGAGCTGGTCGCTGAACAGCGGCGGCTCGTCGGGGCCGAGCAGGCCGCCGTCCAGGCTGAACCTGCGGTTCATGGCGGTGTTGTCGCGCTTGAACACCAGGGCGGCCACGGAATGCGTGCCGCGGCCCGACGTATCCAGCGTGTAGCGTCCGCCCACGCCGATCGAGCCGCGGAATTCCGAGTTCTCGTTGAAGCCCGAGTACAGGCCGTCGACGACGTGCCAGGCGTCGCCAAAGCCCAGATCCATCTTCCCGCCGTACAGCGCATAGTTGTCGGCGGTGTAGGCGGCGAACAGGTTGTCCAGGTTCACGCCCAGATCGGAAAACGCGTTGTCCTTGGTGTCGTTGGTGGACGAGTTGAACGTGGCCTTGGTGCGGATCGAAAACTCGCGCGTCAGTTGCAGCACCAGCGCGGCCTCGGCGGTGGGCTGCACACTGCTCCAGTGCGAGCGCGGAAGCTGGCCGTTGTCGTCGTGCACGCCAAAAAAGCCGGTGTAGCCGGTCATCAGGAGGAACCTGCCGTTCAGGCGCGGATACGATTGGTCGCCATCGGCCAGGTCGCTGTAGGGCGTGAGAAAGATCTCGGTCTTGAAAATGTCTCTTGCCTCTTGCGCCGACGCGCCGTGCGCGGCCACGGCAAGCAGCGCCGCCGCCGCGGTCTGGCGCAACGCACGATGCAGACGCTTCACCGCGCCAGCTCAGCCGCCAGTTCGCGCACCTGCGCATGGATGTTGTTGAACATCCCGAAATTCACGCGGCTGGCGACAACGAACACGCCCAGGTCGCGGTTGGGCGACAGCACCACGTACGACATGAAGCCGCCAATGCCGCCGCTCTTGCCCAGCAGGAACGGCGAGCCGTTGCGCGGCAGCGTCACCACCCAGCCCAGTCCCATGCCGTCGGCGTCCGTGACTTCCGTGCCCACCACGGATTTGAGCCCGTCATAGGGCAGCCACATCGTGTGCGCCAGCAGGGCGTTCTCGCGGGCCTGTCTGGCGTCATCCAGATGCCAGCGCATCCAGCGCACCATGTCGTCGGCCGTGGCGTAGACGCCCGCGCTGGCATACATGATGTCGGGCGCTACTGCATTGTTGTCGGGCTTGTCGAAGGGATCGAGGCCCGTCATCAGGCGCTTTTTCTGTGCGTCGTTCAGCACGTTGGTGGCGTCGGTCATGCCGGCGGGCTTGAAGACCTCGTTGGCAAGCACGGTCGAATAGTCCGCGCCGCCGGCCTTGGCCAGCGCGTCGCCCAGCAGGCCATAGCCCAGGTTGGAATACAGCGTGGTGGTGCCGGGCACGTAGGCGGGCTTGTGGCTGCCCATCCACTTCCAGTAATAGGCCCGGTCGAAGACAGCGAACGGATTGTCGGAGGGCTTGGCGTCCGGGTCGGGCAGTTCGCGCGGCAGGCCGGCGGAATGCGTCGCCAGGTCGAGCAGCGTGATCGGGCGGCCGTTGGCATCGACCTTGGCATTGTCGGGCGCGTACTTCGAGAGGGGATCGGTCAGCTTGAGCTTGCCCTTGGCGGCCAGCGACGCCAGCACGTCGCCCGCAAACACCTTGGACACCGACGCGATCCGGAAGATCGATTTGCCGTCGGGTTCGACGCCGCTGCCCGGCGCGGTTTCGCCATAGCCCTGGACCACCACGTCATTGCCGCGGACCGCCGCGATGATCAGGCCCGGCGCGCCGCCGTTCAGATACATCTGCATGCCGGCCATGGACACGGCATCCTGCAAGGCCAGGTCGGCGGCCTGGGCGTGGCCTGCGCCCAGCGCGCAGGCGGCGCTCAAGGCAAGTACGGGGATGCGCGGGAGAAGGCGGGACGTCAGCATGCGGTTCTCACTGAAGGGGGCGAGGAACGGGTGTCCCTGCGCATGCCGCGATGATCCCAAAATCCCGGTGCGTAGCCACCAGCGTCAGGACGAAACAACATCCCGGCGTGATGAATGGCATATTGGCCGGCTTGGCCGGGCGGCCCCGGCTCAGATCCCCATGCGTTCGCGCAGCGGCTTGCGGTACGAGCGCGACACCGGCCACGTGTCGTCCAGGGCTCGCATCCGGATCTGCCATCGGTCAACGCTTCTGCGGTCCACGTCCATGACATGCAACGCGTTTGCAATCGCGGTGCGGTGCACGCGAAAGAACGTCTTCTCGGGCAGGAGGGTCGACCAGACGCCGAGCGCGCGCGAGTCCAGCACCATCGAGCCGTCGTCCAGCCAGATCTCGCTGTAGTTGCCGGCCGAGCGCACGCCGACGATGGCTTCCGGCTGAACGCCCCGGACCACGCCGCGCATGCTCAGGTAGACGACTGATGCGGCGGGATTGCCCAGCGGCGCCCGCGGGCGGCCGCTGCCGTACTTGGCCTGGCCGATCAGGTTGGCGCATTGGTACAGCGCGCCGACCTCGCCGGCGGTCCAGTGCCGATGCCGGACGGTGGTGTCGAAACCGATGATGCCTTGCAGCTTGCCGTCAAGGCACACCGGCACGCTGAGCACGCTCTTGTTGCCCTGGCGCTGGAATTCGGCCTGGATGGCGCGTGCGGCGCGGGGCAGGTCGTTGACGTCGTGGATGGCGACCGCCTGCCCCTTGACCATGAACCGGTGCAGCCAGGCGATCAGCGTGGTCGGCACGTCCTGCAGTTCGGCGACGAAGGGTTCGGTCTGGCCGCGGCACCATTCGTGGGTATTGCGCAGCCGCAGCATGTCGGGGCGGTACTCGATCATCCAGGCGCGGTCGATGTCCGAGGTTTCGCCCATGTAGGCAAGCTGCTCCGAGATCGCATCGTCCGTGGGCAGCTTGAGCAGGCTCATGGCGCAGTGATAGAGCCAGTCCGATGACGGGTTGGGTTGGAGGAGGGTGACGGGGTGAGTCTGGTATTGGCCAACATCATCCTTCACGGGCGGTTCCTTCTGAGGCGGCAGGGCGCTTCGGGGGCGCGCTGTCGGACGCGCGCGGCTCGGCGGGATTTTCCTACCGGCGGCGCGGTCTGACAACCGCCCGTGGCGACCAGCGTTCAGCTAGGTGTCTGGCTATGTTGCCGCACGGGCGCCCGTCGATTCGCGCTCGACGATCCGGAATCCCACGTCAATGACAGGTTCTGGCGGGGTCTCGCCCCGGCATCGCGCCATCAGCACGCGCGCGGCCTGGGCGCCGATGTCCGCGCCGTCGATCTGCACGGTGGTCAGCGACGGCGCCAGGTGCGCGGCGAAGTCGGCCCCGCCGAAGCCACAGACCGCCAGATCCTGCGGCACGCGCAGGCCACGCACGCGCGCCTCGGTCAGCACGCCTTCGGCCAGCGCGTCGGCGCTACAGAAGATCGCCTGCAGGCCGGGCGATTTGTCGAACAGTTCGGCCGCAGCGCGCCGGCCCGACGCCACGTTGCTGGGCGCCGGAACCACCGCCGTGGGCACGTCATGGCCCAAGGTTTCCAGGAAGCCCGCGCGGCGCACCGCAGCGCGCTGGTCGTCGCCGGTGGCCAGTCCCACGTTGCGCCATCCCTTGGACAGGAAGAATTCGGCGACGGCGCTGCCCACCTGCCGATGTGAAAAGCCGACCAGCATGTCGAGAGGGCGTTCGGTCAGGTCCCAGGTCTCGACCACCGGAATGCCGATCTCCCGCAGGCGGTGCGCGGCGGGGATGTCGCTCAACAGGCCGGCAACGACCACGCCGTCGACGCGCCGGCCCGCCATGGCGTTGAGCAACGCTTCTTCGCGGCCGCGGTCATAGCCCATTTGCCCGAGGATGAGCTGGTAGCCCTCGCGATCAAGTTCGGCGGTCAGGGCTTCGATGGTGGGCAGGAACTGCGGGACCGAGATGATGGGCACCAGCGCCGCCACGGTGCGGCTGCGCCGGGACTTCAGGCCGCCCGCCAGCAAATTGGGGATGTATCCCGTTTCCGTAACGGCCTGCTGGACGCGTGCGATGGTGGCCTCGGACACGCGGCCCGGATTGCCGAGCGCGCGCGAGGCGGTGATGAGCGATACGCCGGCCGCGCGGGCGACGTCATGCAGGGTGATGGATTTGGGTTTCATGGAACGGGAAGTGCGGGTTTGTACGGATCGCGCGCTGGCTTGCCGCGAATTTTGGACAACGTTATCATGAACGTCAGCTGCAACGTTTTAATCCTGCCGCCAGCCAGGCTCCGCACATCGGCGCTTTTTATTTGGCCGCAAATGACAACGTTGTCCATGCGCCACCGTCGTCCTCGCAGGACCGTTCCAGACACCCGGAGAATTCTCATGACCGCCATTTCCAACGCCGACCGTATCGCCTGGTTGCGCATCTCGTCGTGCTACCTGCCGCTGGCCACCCCGATCAGCGACGCCAAGGTGCTGACCGGCCGCCAGAAGCCCATGACCGAAGTCGCCATGCTGTTTGTCGAAGTGCAGACCGAAAACGGCGACGAGGGCATTGGCCTGAGCTATTCGAAGCGCGCCGGCGGTCCCGGGCAGTTTGCCCACGCCAAGGAAATAGCACCCGTCCTGATCGGCGAAGACCCCAGCGATATCGGCCGGCTTTGGACCAAGCTGTGCTGGGCCGGCGCGTCCGTGGGCCGTAGCGGCCTGTCGACCCAGGCCATCGCCGCCTTCGACGTGGCGCTGTACGACCTGAAGGCCCGGCGCGCCAACCTGCCGCTGGCCAAGCTGCTGGGCGCCTATCGCGATTCGGTTGCTTGCTACAACACGTCGGGCGGGTTCCTGCACACGCCGCTGGAGCAACTGCTGGTCAACGCCAGCGCGTCGCGCGAACGCGGCATTGGCGGCATCAAGCTGAAGGTCGGTCAGCCTGACCGGCAGCTGGACATCCGCCGCGTCGAAGCCGTGCGCAAGCATCTGGGCGACGACGTGCCGCTGATGGTCGACGCCAATCAGCAGTGGGACCGCCCGACCGCGCAGCGCATGTGCCGCATCTTTGAACAGTTCAACCTGGTGTGGATCGAAGAGCCGCTGGACGCCTACGACCACGAAGGCCACGCAGCGCTTGCCGCGCAGTTCGACACGCCGATCGCCACCGGCGAAATGCTGACCAGCGCGGCCGAACACAGCGAGCTGATCCGCCACCGCGCCGCCGATTACGTGCAGCCCGACGCCCCGCGCGTGGGCGGCATCACGCCGTTCCTGAAAATCCTGTCGCAGGCGGAACAGGCCGGCGCGATGCTGGCGCCGCACTTCGCGATGGAACTGCACGTGCACCTGGCCGCCGCGTATCCGACCGAACCGTGGGTCGAGCATTTCGACTGGCTGGAACCGCTGTTCAACGAGCGGCTCGAGATCCGCGACGGCCGCATGCTGGTGCCGACCCGGCCGGGCCTGGGCATCTCGCTCAGCGATCAGGCGCGCGCGTGGACGCGCGACACGGTCGAAGTCGGCAAGCGGGCCTGAACCCTTTCCGGTCCCGCCGTCTTGCGGCGGGACGCCATGCACGACCAACGGCGCGACAGACGCCAACCCAGAGGAGACTCGCATGAAAAAATGGTTCACCACGCTCGCGCTTGGCCTGGCCGTCTCGGCGTCGGCCCAGGCGCAGAACTGGCCCGCCAAACCCGTCACGATGCTCGTGCCGTTTCCGCCGGGCGGTTCAACCGACCTGATCGCCCGGACGGTTGCGCCCAAGCTGCAGGACAAGTTCGGCGGCACCTTCGTGATCGAGAACAAGCCGGGCGCGGGCGGCACGCTGGGCGCGGGCCAGGCCAAGCGCGCCGCGCCCGACGGCTACACGGTGCTGGTGTCGTCGCTGGGTCCCTTCGTGATCGGCCCGCATCTGGTCAAGGAGCCGGGCTACAACGCACTCAAGGATTTTGAATACATCACGGTGGCCGTGCAGGCGCCGAACGTGCTGGTGGTCAACGCGAATTCGCAGCTTCGCGACATGAAGGGCGTGCTGGACTACCTGAAGTCCAACCCGGGCCGCATGACGTTCGCGTCGGCCGGCAACGGCACCTCGGATCACCTGACGGCCGAACTTTTCTGGCAGGAGACCGGCACGCAGGCCACGCACGTGCCGTACAAGGGCGGCGCGCCGGCCATCGTGGATCTGCTGGGCGGGCAGGTCGACGCCAGCTTCAGCAACATCAACACCTGCCTCACGCATATCCAGTCCGGGAAACTGCGCGCCATCGCGGTGACGAGCGCGAAGCGATCGCCGCTGCTGCCCGACGTGCCCACGATGGAAGAGCTGGGCCTGAAGGGCGTGACGGTGACGTCGTGGCAGGCGTTCGCAGGTCCCAAGGGCATGCCCGCCGACATCCGTGACAAGCTGCGCGCCGGCATTGTCGACGCGCTGAACGACCCGTCGGTCAAACCGCGCCTGCTGGAGCTGGGCTTTGAAGTCGTCGGCAACACGCCGGCCGAATTCACCAAGTTCCAGGCCGAGGAATTTGCCCGCTGGAAGAAGGTGATCGAAGTGGGCAAGATCACGGCGAATTGATTGCACGCCCCCAGGAGCCAAGGTAACGTCGCACCGCGGGCATTTGCCCGCGGATCGACGTTCAGGGGTTTGCATTGGGGACTTTCACCGTAGTCATGGCGATGCTGGTCGCCGTCCTGTTCAGCGGCGTGCTGGTCCGGATGTTGCCGTTGGCCGTTCCGCTACCTTTCGTGCAGATCGGTCTGGGTTTCGTGATCGCGGCCGTGTTCCAGCGTGGCGTGCTGATCGAACCCGAGATCTTCTTCCTGTTGTTCCTGCCGCCTCTGCTTTTCCTGGACGGATGGCGCATATCGAAGCTGGCGGTCCTGCGCGAATCCTCTTCCATCATCCAGCTCGCGTTCGGTCTGGTGATCCTGACGGTGATCGGCGTGGGATACCTGATCCACTGGATGATTCCCGACGTCCCGTTGCCCGTGGCGTTCGCCATCGCGGCCATCGTGTCGCCGACGGATCCGGTGGCGGTCGAAGCGATTTCCCGGCGCGTCCACATCCCGCGCCGCATGATGGCCATCCTGGAAGGCGAGGCGCTGTTCAATGACGCCAGTGGCCTGGTGGCGTTTCGCTTTGCCGTTGCGGCGGCGGCGACCGGCACGTTCTCGCTGGCGCAGGCCACGATGTCGTTCTTCTGGGTTGCCATTGCCGGCCTGTCGATCGGGGCCGGGCTGACGTGGCTGATCATGCAATTGCGGACCATCTACACGCGCCGGGTGGGCGAAGAGCCGGGGTCCGAGGTGCTGCTCAGCCTGCTGACGCCTTTCTTCGTCTATTTCGTGGCCGAGCACGCCAACGCCTCGGGCATCCTGGCCGCGGTATCCGCCGGCGTCATGATGAGCTATTCCGAACTGTCGGGCCGCGCGCTCGCGGCGACTCGCATGGAGCGCAGGGCCGTGTGGAACACGGTGCAGTTCACGCTGAACGGCATGATCTTCGTGTTGCTGGGCGAGCAGTTCCCCACGATCTTCGCCGGCCTGGCAAGCGCCGCGAAAGAGGCAGGCGGCCAATCCCTATGGTGGTTGCCCGTCTATGGACTGGCCGTCTGCCTGGGCCTGGTGCTGTGCCGGCTGCTGTGGGTGACCGTGTCGCTGAAGCTGAGCGCGATGGCGGCCCGCCGCCGTGGCGCCGAGCCGCGCGAGGTCGGCGCGCGCGTGATCCTGGCCGTCTCCGTGGCGGGCGTGCGCGGCGCGGTGACGCTGGCCGGGGTGATGACGCTTCCCTTTGCGCTGGACAGCGGCGCGCCGTTTCCGGCGCGCGATCTGGCGGTGTCGCTGGCGGCCATGGTCATCGTGTTTTCGCTATTGCTGGCCAGCGTGGCCTTGCCCCCCTTGATGCGCGGGTTGCACTTTGCGCCGAACAGCCGCACCGAGCGCGAGGCATCGCTGGCGCAGGACGCCATGCTGCGCGCGGCGCTCGACAGCGTTGCGGCCGGCGCAAGGCGCCGGGGCGTGGAAAATCCGGAAAACGCCGCGCTGTATCTGGAGGTGGCGGAGAACCTGAGCGGCGCGTTGCGGCGGCAGTCCGGCGAGGCGGCGGACGTGGCCGATACGGAACGCCTGGGCAGGCAGATCGCCATCGAGCGCGAACTGAGGCTGGAAGCCATTGCCGCTTCCCGCGAGGCGGTTTTTCATCTGGCTCGCACGCACCGCATCTCGGATTCGTTGGCGCGCGAGCAGGGGCGGCTGCTGGATCTGCACGAAGCGCATCTGCGGTAGCCGCGTGTGCGCGCCCACGGGGTACGGATTGGTCGCACATGATCCGCGTGACGATATGTCGACCCGCTTCAGATCGGTCAGACCCTTGAAGTATTGAGAATTCCGGGCAGCCCCCAGTGAATTCGTGGATTATTTATGCCTTAAAGGTATCAATTCGGATTCCCAAAGTATTGGACGCGAAAAGTCGCCGGGTTCTATAAACGCCTCGTGACCATCCCTTATCCAACGCCGTCCATGTCTGCAGCCACCATCGAACGCATCGAAACCTGTCTCGTCGACCTTCCCACCATCCGTCCGCACAAGCTGTCGGTGGCCACGATGTATGGCCAGACGCTGATGCTGGTGAAGGTGTATTGCAGCGACGGCGTGGTGGGCATTGGCGAGGGCACCACCATCGCCGGCATGGCTTACGGTCCGGAAAGCCCCGAGGCCATGAAGCTGTCGATCGATGCGTATTTCGCGCCCGCCATGATCGGCCAGGACGCCACCCGCGTGCAGGCACTGATGGCGCACGTAGGCAAGCTGGTCAAGGTGAACCACTTTGCCAAGAGCGCGCTGGAAACCGCGCTGCTGGATGCGCACGGCAAGCGCCTGGGCGTGCCGGTCAGCGAACTGCTGGGCGGCCGGCGCCGGGATCGCGTGCCCGTGGCGTGGACGCTGGCGTCGGGCGACACGGATCGGGACATCGCCGAGGCCGAGCAGATGCTGCAAGAGCGCCGCCACCGCATATTCAAGCTGAAAATCGGCGCCCGTGATCCGAAGGTCGATATCGCCCACGTGGCCGCCATCAAGCGCGCGGTGGGCGACCGCGGCGGGGTGCGCGTCGACGTAAACATGGCGTGGAGTGAAACGCAGGCGGCGTGGGCGATTCCCGCATTGGCAGAGGCCGGTTGCGAGCTGGTGGAGCAGCCCGTGGCCAGCGCTGCGGCGCTGGCGCGGTTGATGCGCCGGTTCCCGGTGGCGTTGATGGCCGACGAGGTATTGCAAGGCCCGGACACCGCGTTCGAGATCGCGCGTCAGCACGGTGCGGATGTCTTCGCCATCAAGATCGAGCAGAACGGCGGCCTTTTTGCGGCGCAGCGCGTGGCGGCGATCGCGGACGCGGCGGGCATCGAACTCTACGGCGGCACGATGCTGGAAGCTGCGGTCAGCACGGTCGCGTCGGCCCACCTGTTTGCCAGCTTTGCACATCTGCAATGGGGCACGGAGCTGTTCGGCCCCTTGCTGATCACCGAGGAAATCCTTGCGCAGCCGCTGGACTACAGCGACTTCGAATTGACCGTGCCTGCCGGACCGGGGCTCGGCATCGAGCTGGACGACGCTCGCGTCAAGCGCTTCACGCGCGACGGGCTGGTCAAGGTCACGAACAAAAGCCATTGAGAAAACCTGGCGATGCGGCGGCATGCAACGCCGCATTTCCCGACCCATACCAATAGACAAACCCTGGAGACAGACATGAGCCTCGACGTATTCAACACCCCGGAAGTGCAAGACCTGCTGAAGGCCGCGACCAACATTGCAGGCAGCGAGGGCAACCCGCGCTTCAAGCAGATCCTGAACCGCCTGTTGAGCGATCTTTTCAAGGCCATCGACGACCTGGACATCACGCCCGACGAGGTGTGGGCCGGCGTCAACTACCTGAATCAGCTGGGCCGCGACGGCGAGGCCGCGCTGCTGGCCGCCGGGCTGGGCCTGGAGAAATTCCTGGACGTGCGCATGGACCACGAGGACAAGCTGGCCGGCCTGGACGGCGGTACGCCTCGCACCATCGAAGGCCCGCTGTATGTCGCAGGCGCGCCCGTGCAGGACGGCGTTGCCCGCATCGATCTGGATCCGGATGCGGACGCCGGCCCCTTGGTGATCCGCGGCGTCGTGCGCGATACCAACGGCGCGCCGCTGGCCAATGCGGTGGTGGAGTGCTGGCACGCGAACTCCAAGGGTTTCTATTCGCACTTCGACCCGACGGGCGCACAAACCGACTTCAACCTGCGCGGCGCTGTGCGTACCGACTCGGATGGCAAGTATGAGTTCCGCACGCTGATGCCCGTCGGCTACGGCTGTCCGCCGCAGGGCGCCACCCAGCAGCTGCTGGACGCGCTGGGCCGCCACGGCAACCGCCCGGCGCACGTGCACCTTTTTGTCAGCGCCGACCAGCACCGCAAGCTGACGACGCAATTCAACATCGAGGGCGATCCCCTCATCTGGGACGATTTCGCTTACGCCACCCGCGAAGCGCTGATCCCGCCGGTGACCGACAAGACGGGCGGCGCCGAACTGGGCCTGAAAGCCGACGCGTACAAGGAAATCGAATTCGACGTCGTGCTGACGGGCCTGCTGCAAGGCAAGGACAACCAGATCGTCAATCGCCTGCGCGCCTCCGCCCAGGCCTGAACCCGGCAGGCATCGCCGCCGCGCGATGCCGCCATCCGACACTCATACCCATACCGATAACGGGCTCCGCGCGAGCCCGGGGAGACTCTCATGGCCTCAACAATCTCCATTCCGAGCCTGATCGATCAGGAACGGATGGGCGCCTTTCAATGGCGCGTCCTGATCCTGTGCTTTCTGATCGCTTTGTTTGATGGCTTCGACACGCAGGCAATGGCGTTCACCGGGCCCGCGATCCTGACGGCATTCAAGCTGCAGGCCGGCGAACTGGCGCCGATCCTGACCGCCGGCATCGTCGGCATGACGGTGGGCGCCATGACGTTGGGCCTGGTGGGCGACCGTATCGGCCGCCGTCCCGCCGCGCTGATCGGTGTGGCCGTCTTCGGGCTGGCGACGCTGTTGACGGCCGCCGCCACGGAGACGTGGCAGATTCTGGCGCTCCGGTTCATCGCCGGGCTGGGCATGGGCGGCTGCACGCCCATCGTGCTGGCGCTGGCGGCGGAATACGCGCCGGCGCGCCATCGCGGCGTGGTGATCACCGGCGTGTTGCTGGGTCTGCCCGCGGGCGCCATGCTGGGAGGCCTGTTGGCCGCGCGCATGCTGCCCGTGATCGGATGGCAAGGCATCTTCATCGTGGGCGGCGTCGCGCCGCTGTTGCTGTTGGCGGCGCTGATGGTGCTGCTGCCCGAGTCCCTGCAATTCAAGGCGATGCGCGGCGACGCGGCGGGCCAGGGGTATGTCGCCCGCATCCTCGCGAAGATCTCGCGCCAGCCGCTGCCGGCCGGCGTGCGGTTCACGGTGCCGGAAGACGCGACCATCCGCGCCAGCGTCAAGGCGCTGTTCACCGACGGTTATGCCCGCAAGACGCTGGCGATCTGGTCCGTGTATCTGCTGAACTGGGTGGCGTGGTTCATGCTGCTGTCGTGGCTGCCTACGGTACTGAAGGCCGCGGGTCTGCCGGCCGACCAGGCGCCGATGGGCACGTTCACCGTGAATCTCGTGTTCATCGTGTGCGCCTTCCCGCTGTCGTACCTGATGCCGCGCGTGTCGACCCGCACGCTGCTGATCGCCATGTTCGCGCTGGGCATCGCGGTGTCGCTGGGGCTGGGCTACGCGGGAACGGACTGGACGCTCGTGTTCATCCTGATCGGCGCGGCGGGCCTGGGCATCGGCGGCCAGCAGCTGGCGCTGAACTACCTGGTCATCGGCGCGTATCCGACCGCACTGCGCGCCACGGCGACGGGCTGGTCCATCGGCGTGGGCCGCGCCGGCGCCATCATCGGCTCGGCCATCGGCGGCAGCTTCCTCGGCTGGTTCGGCCCGTCGGGTTTCTTCATGGTGCTGGCGGTTCCGCTGGCGGGGGCGCTGCTCGCCGTGCTGGCTGTGGACAACAAGTCGTCGCAACCCGTGCCGGGCGAGCTGTCGCGCGCACATTGACCGGGAGCTTGCATGAATCGCTTTGAAAATCAGATCGCGCTGGTCACCGGCGCGGCCCAGGGCGTCGGACGCGCCACCGCCAAACGCCTGGCTGCCGAAGGCGCTGCGGTCGTGCTGGTCGACCGCGCCGCCGAACTGGGCGAGGCCGTGGCCCGCGAGATCCGCGAGGAGGGCGGACAGGCGTCGTTCATCGACGCCGACCTCGAAACCCACGCCGGTGCACAGCGGATGGTGCAGTACACGCTGGACACGCACGGCCGAATCGACGTGTCCGTGCACAACGTGGGCGGCACGATCTGGATGAAACCGTTCTGGGAGTACACGCCGGACGAGATGCAGCGGGAGGTCACCCGTTCGCTCTGGCCGACGCTGTGGTCGTGCCGGGAGGTGATCCCGGTAATGAAAAAGCAAGGCCGGGGCGCCATCGTCAACGTCGGCTCAAACGCCACGCGCGGCATCTACCGCGTGCCGTATTCGGCATCCAAGGGCGGCGTTCACGCGGCCACCGTCTGCATGGCGCTCGAACTGGCCGAATCCGGCGTGCGCGTCAATTGCGTGGCGCCGGGCGCCCTGGACAACGGCGTGCGCGCCATTCCGCGCAACACCGAAGCCCCCTCGGATCAGGACCGCATCTGGCAGGGCGAGATGTACACGGACTGCCTGGCCGGCACGCCCATGCATCGCATGGGCAGCATGGAAGAGGTCGCGTCAGCAATCTGCTTCATGGCGGCGCCGGAGGCGTCGTACATCACGGGGCAGGTGATGTATGTGGCTGGGGGGCACGTGGGGTGAGGTCATGCCCTCGCCGTCGGTATGGGGGGCTGTGCGGCTTGGACCTTCAGTACTCGACAAGCCGCATACCAGCACAGCGCGCAGAACATGTTGTAAGGAAAGAGCAACAGCCACAGAGGCAATAGCCAGTTGTTTTTTCCTTGCGCTTCATTCGGTTGGCCATTGCGCCAAGGTACGTATCGGCGCCAGGCTTCGGCGGGTGTCAGATAAATACGGTGGTCGGGAGCAAGCCACCAGTTGGATTCTGCGGGTTTGGGTAATTTGTTGGGTCCTTCATCCATGAATAATCGGATGAACTCCCATACTTGAGCGACATACAACACGCGCGGGTCGATCGGTTGGTTGCTTTCGGTGGATACAAATAGTGATTCCAGTCTTTTCCCTTTCATCTCGGGCTTAATTGATTCAACCGGCATTTTAATTATTAGCGAATGCGTCACTATCACTCCTGCTCCCGTGAATTCCGATTTCGACACCATGCCTCCAATGGCAGAGGTCCATGCGCCGGATATCACCCTCCCACGATCGCTGTAGCTGACGCGCTTATCGAGTCTGGAAAATATTATGTCCGATCTTTTTTTAATAAAGCTAACGCTGATCGTGAGCATCAAAAAGAAGAAAAGCGCAATCAGGAAAATACACAGAATTAACACATAATCGAACATTGCTTGCCCAATGAGCGCGGCAGTTAAATAGGTTGTGAGCCCAATAAGTGTCGCGACTAATCCCGCAGCATACTGCTTTCCCGACGATGCAGATTCCACAGTCCATGGGTTTCGTATACGTAAATAGGCGTTATCGATACTGACAAGCTGGTCGCCAATTGCTGGCTGAACACCAGCACCATCCTTGCACGTCCAAATCCAATCTGTTGCCATAATTAGTGCTCAATCGCTCAAACTGAACGAGGCGCCGACGACCGCCGTTTCATCCAGCCCCTGGTTGGGTTTGTAATCGACGGTCATGAACATGCCGTCGAACTTTTCACCTTTTACATGGTGACGCAATACCAAACCGGCAGCAGTCTCGATGCACTCTGGCTTTTGGCTGTGTACCGTAATCTTAGGTCTTCCAATACTTGACGTCGGCCCATTTTTTTCGCCATGGGTGTTACTCACAAGCGCACCTTTCCACGTGCTCTGTCCCTGGATAAAGCCGGGTAGAAGCACAACGAAACGACCTCATCTTCAGCAAACCACCTATCACGCCACTCGCTTTCCATGCCTTCCAAACCGATCGACTCGGCTTGATCGGAGTCAAGCAGGATTGGAGCGAACGATGCTTGATACCAATCCTTAGTTTCCGATATCAATTCTTTATATCTTGGGAGCCTGCGGTCTCCATCAAGCGGAATCCCCGATCGCTCTTTACCATCATTTTTTAGGTTTCCAAACTGGCACCGTGCAGCCCAAAGCTCCATCGGAGAGAAGGCTTGTGCGGCGGCACGAGAATGGAGCCACATGCCGCCGACGATGAGGGCTGTGCCCGTGAGAATGACTGCCGCTGCAATCCAGCCAAGAACTGGAACCGGCGCAGATGCTCCCGCGGTTGAAGTCGCAGCATAGATCGCAGAGGCAATCGCACTACTTTTCGCGATCGCACCGGTGCCCATCGCTACGGATATTCCTCCGGCGTAGGTGTAGTTTGCGGCTATCTGGTTGCCTCCTTTTTTAAGCTGGTGGCCTTTCTGTATGTCGGTGATTAAACCCAGAAATATGCCCGGACCCACGATAAGCCTGCCGTACAACTTCGACGATATGAAATTATTTAGTGCGATGGAAAACCCAAGTCCGGGAATCCGGTAGCCCATTCGTGCCATTAATGCGATGTATGTGGTTCGAGTTCCCAGCACTGCTACACTCAGCGAACCTATCACCCCTAATATTGCTGACGCAAAATTGGTGGCGTTCTCATGTGAGTACTCTCTTTCCAACGTTTTTAGTGCATACCCAAGATTGATAATATTGAAGTAGACCATGCCAATGTTAAAGCCAGCTCCCGTGGCTGTGGCGCTTAAAGATCTAAGCGTGGGCTTTGCTGTGACCGTCTGAGTGCGCTCAATCACTACGGTCCTGTTACCCTCAACTTTGATACGGCTTGTACGGTTGACTTCCTCCATCCCCTTTTTCAGGAAATCATCTACGTCCTGGGAAACGAGACTTCCTGCGGTTGTTGTTTTAGTTGTATCGTAGCGACCAGCCAATAGTCCCAAAATCTTTTCCATATTGGCCTCCCGCGCTGCCGCGTGAACTTGTTCGCGAAGGTTGCGGCTCGCATCCCAACGGGTTTTCCCCTTGAGCCGCTTAAGCACGACCGTGGTAACCGTTTGGGCGGTCAGATCGGTAACGCCCTTGATCGCTGGAAATTTAAGGGCAAGTTCGGAGATGATGGAGTCTGCGGCTCCAAGTATGGTTCCAACTGCATCTGCCTTTTCTTGAAAAGGGTTGTATGCGGCCAGAGATACATAGAGGGGGCTTCCTGGGTCATCACACCATTTTTCTAGCCGTTCGTACCTGGCGTCTCCATCGTCGCTGATAGAGAGCGATTGCGTCATGCTCTGCATCATCAACGTAATGGACAGTTCTAACGCTGCCGCAGATTGACGGTTGTCCCGATCGAAGGCGCTAAAGGCGGCCGCCAAACTCCTAGGGTCCGACATATTTATGGATTCCGCCGTCGATAGCCAACAGTCATGATCCGCACACGCCTTGTTCAATTCATGCATCATCACCTCTAACTGCGCATCAGCCTCTTTTCGTTGCCTCAGGAAGTCGAAGTACAACGCGGTGTCGATTGTTTTGGCCAGCCGCGCACCGGACGGGGAAATTCTCTCGTCCGTCAGAACTTCGTATTCGATTTGTTCTAGCGACGGTATGGGTCGATTGGTGCGCTGATTTCGATGCCACTCGTGTCTTGCTGATGCGATCTTCGCGGCGTCTTGTCCAGAAGCGCGGAACATGGACTTCAGGGACTCGGTCAGCAAGAATGCGGTCAGGTTCTTGTGATGAAACTCTGAACTTGCCAAGTGGATTTGGTCGACGTCCAAGCTTAGACAGTCGGGCAAGTGATGGGGACTTGCACCTTCAGCACGCTGATCAGGCCTGCGTTTCAAATCCGTAATCTGATGCTGGTACGCTGCGGCGATCAAACCCAAATCGAGGCTGATCGCCTCGGCGTCATTGAGTGCGACCACCGCAGGTACGCGCGGCTGCGTGAAACGGTAATGGCTGCCTTGGGCGATAAATGTGGCGACCGACAGTTCATCTTCGCTCGCATGACAACTCCATTTCAGCGGCAGGCGCTGCTCTAGGGGCTTGAAGTCTTCCACCCATTCAGTCAGGGCGTTGGCCGGAAGTAAGTGGGCCTGGCCAGAGGGTGATTTGACGCCGGAGGTCAGTTCCACCATATCCAAAGCGCGCATGTGAAGCTGGCGCGCTTCAGGATTCTTGGTAATTCGGGCCGTCATGGCATTGGTCCACAGATGTGTGCTGTAGCCGATCCATACCTCCTTGGCGGTGTCGGGGCTGGTGTCTGCCCACACCCATCCCATGCGCGCGCCTGTTTTGTACTTGTTCTTCTTGTCGTAGTCCTCCAGACCCGTGTATGTCAGCTCCTGATAATGGCCCTCACCATCGTGTTCATGGATGACGAGCGATTCGCCCTTGGGGCCTTTCATGAACACGTAGACGTATCCCGGGCGAAGCGCGCGCAAGGTATAGGAGGAAAGCTGCAGCCGCTGGAAGCTTGCCTCCAGCTTGAAGCCGGACTCGGCATACCGATATAGCGGTGCCCCATCCGCATTCGGAACAATCGCATATCGGATCGGAAGGATTGGGATGCGTGGGCAGCAGGCCGGCGCCGACGTCGCGCCGCCGGCCGTTGACTTTGACATGGATGGATTCCTCTGCGCGCTGTTTCAAGGCCGCCAATAGGAACGCGTCCATCGCGAACAGGAACAGCGACGGACGCGCATGAAATGCGCCTCCATTACTCCACACGTCCCTGCCGCTGGATATCAGACAAAAACTATTCTTCGGGGTGAACGATCTGATTGTTCAAAGGTTTGGGGGCTGCCATCGATGGCACTTGTCCGATCAGACGCGGGATAATGCCGGCTTTGGCTCGTTCGATGTATGGATGCAGCCCGGTCTTTGCCCGCTTTCTGCGTGGCATTCAGTCTGTCACCCCGGAGTAACATCCACGCGCATGACAAGGCGACGAGTTCTAGAGTCGATGGTGATGGCAGACGCTGCGCGCATGTGTGCGCTGGAGGCAGTGCGTGATCTTGATTTGACCGATTGCTGGATCGGCGCCGGGTTCGTGCGCAATCTGGTGTGGGATTCGTTGGCCGGGTTTGCGTCGCCGACACCGCTAAACGACATTGACGTCGTATGGTTTGGCGACGGTGCCGAAAGCTACGCTGATGATAGTCAGCTTGAAAGGCGACTGGGAAGTATTGCGCCGGGTTATCCGTGGTCCGTAAAGAACCAGGCGCATATGCACCGCCGCAATCACGACCGTCCCTACCTTTCGACAATCGACGCGCTGACGCAGTGGCCGGAAACTGCAACGGCCGTGGCAGTTCGCCTTGACCGCGACGGGCGTATCCAGGTCCTGGCGCCATACGGCCTGGATGATCTGTTTGCGGGAGTGATTCGGATGACGCCGCGCTTCAAGACTGAAAAGCGGTCAATACTGGACGAGCGTTGGCAAGCGAAGCAATGGCATCTGCGGTGGCCTTTCCTGCGCTACGCGTAAGGATGCACAAATCGGCCGTGGCGTGAGGCTGGATTGTTCGACACGCCGCTTCGGAGAACGCTACGCTGCGTGAGCCAGGCATTCCTGGCCCGCGCCGCCCAAGCGGCTGAGCGACGCCGGCATTGCGCCAGTGTTCGAACGATGGCGCGGCTGCGGCTGGGATTTCTGGGTCAGGCGGCGAACGGCCTTCAGTACTTCCTCCGGGCTGGCCGGTTTGCGCATCAACACGGCGCGGCCCGCGCACGCTTCCAGGATCTCGTGTTCCGGCCGGCCGCTCAGCACCAGCACCGGCGTTTCATGCAGATAGGCGTTGTCCCGCATGGCGGTCAGGAGGGCGGCGCCGTCCATGCCGGGCATGGACAGATCGGTGATGACCAGGTCGGGGCGCAGGGCGATCATCTGCTGCAGCGCGGTCAGGCCGTCGGTATGCGTCGTGACGTCATAGCCTTCGCTGGTCAGGAACTCGCTCATCAGGGCGACCAACGTGGGTTGGTCGTCCACCAAAAGAATCTTCGTCATTTTTTTCGGTGCCACGGGGGGCAGGAATTCGGTTGTCTGCGCGGCCGGCTGTCCCCGGGTTCAGGCGGGGTGGGCCGAGGGCGTGCCAGCCAAGGCGGCAGGCGCGCGAAAAGGCGGCCGGCAGATCGGGAAGCCGAATCCTAGGGCATGGCAGGGCCGCGTTGGTGTAGTAGTTGTATCCATACGCAACCCACCTGCGCACATACCTGTATAGTTCGCCAGTGCGCAAGAGTCTGCGGGCTTCTCCGTCCCTATAATTCTTCGCACTCTGCCCTAGCGCAATCCGCGCGCTTTCCCTGAATTGGTAAATCGATCTCATGCTGAAATCGCCGCAGCCGGCCAGTCGCCTGGCCTTTCCCCGCACTTTGATGGCCGGTTTCATCCTGGCCGCACTGGCCACGCTGGTCATCGCCTTCGTCAACGTACGCTCGGCGGACACCCGCGCGCGTGCCGTCCAGTCGATGGACCGCGCGACCGAGTCGCTGCGTCAGCTCAGCCTGTTCAATTCGGCCCTGAAAGACGCCGAGATCGGCCAAAGGGGTTACCTGCTGACGGGCGACCCGGCCTACCTGGAACCGTATGTGCGCTCCGTGCCGCTCATCGAGCAGCGCCTGGCCGTCGTGCAGGAGTTCTCGCAACAGGACGCCACGCAGCGCCGGATTGCCAATGACATCGCGGGCATCACGAAGCAAAAGCTTACCGAGTTGAACAACACCGTCGAGATGCGCCGAGCGGGCGACGTCGAAGGCGCGCTGGCGGTGGTGCGGACCGATTCGGGCAAGGAGGCGATGGACCGGCTGCGCGATCTTGTCGGCGACCTCTATACGTCACAGATGCGCCGGGTCGAGCAGGAGCGCGACGCCTGGAGCGATGCGGCCACGATTTCCACCTACTATTCCTGGGGCGGCGCCCTGGTGCTGCTGGTCCTGATCTTTGCCTCGGCGCTCATGACCATCCGCGAGTATCGCGTCAAGGCGCGCCAGGCCTGGGTGACAACGGGCCTGTCGGGCCTGAGCATGCGGCTGCGGGGCGACCAGCGGCTGGACGAGATCGGCCGGCGCGCCCTGGACTATCTGGCCGAATACCTGAACGCCAGCGTCGGCGCGGGTTATGTGGTCAACGGTGACGACCTCGAGCTGTTCGGCGGCTATGCGGTGCCGCCGGAAAGACTGCCCCAGAAGATTTCCACGGCGCAGGGCCTGGTCGGTCAGGCGGCCGTGTCGCGCAAGCTGCTGCACGTGCGCAACGTGCCCGCCGGCCACCTCGAAGTCTCGTCCGCCACGGGCCGCTCGAATCCGGTCGAACTGGTGATCGCACCCGCCATGCAATACGAGCGCGTGTACGCCGTGATCGAGCTGGGTTTCAACCATCCGGTCAGCGAGGGCGAACGCAGCCTGCTGGAAGGCGCGTCGGAAATGCTGGCGTCGGCTATCCGGGCCGGCATGGATCGGTCGCGGCTGGAATCGCTGCTGGCGGAAACGCAGCGCCAGTCCGAAGAGCTGCAGACCCAGCAGGAAGAACTGCGTGTCAGCAACGAGGAACTGGAGCAGCAGAGCCGCATCCTGCAGGAATCGCAGGCGCGCATGGAACTGCAGCAGACCGAGCTGGAGCAGACCAACCTGAATCTGGAATCGCAGACCGAGCAGTTGCTGCGGGTGCAGAGCGCGCTGACCGACAAGGCCCGTCTCTTGACGCAGGCCAGCCAATACAAGAGCGAGTTCCTGGCCAACATGAGCCACGAGCTGCGCACGCCGCTCAATTCGACGCTGATCCTGGCCAAGCTGCTGTCCGACAACAAGACGGGCAACCTGTCGGCCGAGCAGGTCAAGTACGCGCATACCATCCACGCTGCCGGTCGCGATCTGCTGGCGTTGATCAACGACATCCTGGACTTGGCCAAGATCGAGGCGGGCCAGGCGACGGTCGAGATCGAAGACGTCGCCGTCACCCCGGCGCTGCAGCGGCTGCTGGAACCGCTGCGGCCGCTGGCCCAGGAAAAGGGCCTGGCGCTGGAGCTGGACATTGCGCGCGACGTGCCGGACACCCTGCGGACCGATCCGCAGCGGCTGGGCCAGGTGCTCAAGAACCTGCTGTCCAACGCCATCAAGTTCACCGAGCAGGGGTTCGTCGCGCTGCGCGTCACGCGGGCGCCGGGCCGGATGCTGTCGTTTGCGGTGCACGACACCGGTATTGGCGTGGCTCCCGACCAGCACGAACTGATTTTCGAGGCCTTCCGCCAAGCCGATGGCAGCACGCACCGCAAGCATGGCGGCACGGGGCTGGGTCTGTCGATTTCGCGGGATCTGGCCAAGCTGCTGGGCGGCTCGCTGTCGCTGGTCAGCACACCGGGGCAGGGCAGCGTGTTCACGCTGCTGCTGCCGATGAACATGCTGGTCGTGTCGACCGCCCCGGCGCCGCGCGAGGGCGCGGAGGCGCCTACCACGCTGGCAGGCCCGGCTGGCGCCATCGCGGCCCCGCCCGCCGCGCGCACCGAGCCTGCCCAACCGGCGGCGCTGGCCCAGTCAGCCGAGCCAATTGAGCAGGAGCCGGGCGAGACCTTTGCCCGAACCATCCTCGTCATCGAGGACGACGAACGCTTTGCGGGCATCCTCGCCGATCTGGCGCACGAGATGGGATTTGGCTGCCTGGCCGCGCACACCGCGACGGAAGGCCTGGCGCTGGCGTCGCAGCGGCGCCCCGATGCCATCGTGCTGGACGTCAACCTGCCCGACTTTTCCGGTCTGGGCGTGCTGGATCAGCTCAAGCGCAATCCGAACACCCGCCACATTCCGGTGCACATCGTGTCGGTGGCCGATTACGCGCAAGAGGCGCTGGTGCGGGGGGCGGTGGGTTATGCGCTCAAGCCGGTCAAGCGCGAGGAACTGGTTCACGCGCTGCACCGCCTGGAAGCCAAGTTCACGCAGAACGTGCGGCGCGTGCTGGTCGTCGAGGACGATGACCGCCAACGCGACAGCGTGCGCGAACTGCTGGCGCGCGACGACGTCGAGATCGTGCTGGCGGCCAATGCCGGCGACGCGCTGGCGCTGCTGCGCGACACCACCTATGACTGCGTGGTGATGGACCTGAATCTGCCCGACATGAGCGGCTACGAACTCCTGCGCGAAATGGCAGAGCAGGAAAGCGTGTCGTTCCCGCCCGTGATCGTGTACACCGGCCGCGCGCTGTCGCGCGACGAAGAGCAGCAGCTGCGCCGCTTCTCCAAGTCGATCATCATCAAGGACGCGCGTTCGCCCGAGCGCCTGCTGGACGAAGTGACGCTGTTCCTGCACCAGGTGGAAGCCGAGTTGCCGCCGCAGCAGCGCCAGATGCTGGAGCTGGCGCGCAGCCGCGACACGACGCTGGAAGGCCGCACGGTGCTGGTGGTGG
This sequence comes from Achromobacter sp. ACRQX, assembly GCF_022346505.1. Classification (NCBI taxonomy): domain Bacteria; kingdom Pseudomonadati; phylum Pseudomonadota; class Betaproteobacteria; order Burkholderiales; family Alcaligenaceae; genus Achromobacter; species Achromobacter sp. ACRQX. The sequence continues at coordinate 52,385 of NZ_JAKRML010000018.1, read as the reverse complement.
AAGACGACGTGCGCAACGTGTTTGCGCTGTCCAGCATCCTGGAACCCACCGGCCTGCACGTCGAGATCGCGCGTAACGGTCGCGAGGCGCTGGATGCGCTGGGCCGCGCCGGCGTCAACGGCCACCGTGCGGTGGACCTGGTGCTGATGGACATCATGATGCCGGAGATGGACGGCTATACGGCCATGCGCGAGATCCGCGCGCGGCCCGAGTGGCGCCGTCTGCCCATCATTGCCCTGACGGCCAAGGCCATGAAAGACGACCAGGAAAAATGCCTGGCCGCCGGCGCCAACGACTACATCGCCAAGCCGCTGGACGTCGAGCGCCTGCTGTCGCTGGTGCGCGTCTGGATGCGCAAGTAAGCCCGACCCGGCCACGACACAGCGATCACGCCCATGCCTAATCAAAACAAGGCGAACATCGAAGACATCGAGCAGCGATTGCTGCTCGATGCGATCTATCACCGCTACCACTACGACTTCCGGGAGTATGCGCAGGCCTCGCTGAAACGCCGCCTGCGCACCGCGCTGGGCGAGTTCGACTGCAAGACGCTGTCGCAGCTTCAGGACCGCGTGTTGCACGAGCCCGCCGTGTTCACCGGCTTGTTGCAGTACCTGACGGTGCAGGTCAGCGACATGTTCCGTGACCCCAGCTATTTCCTGGCGCTGCGCAACGAGGTGGTGCCGATCCTGCGCACCTATCCCTCGATCAAGGTGTGGGTGGCCGGGTGCAGCACGGGCGAGGAAGTCTATTCGCTGGCGATCCTGCTGCACGAGGAAGGGCTGCTGGACCGCGCGCTGATCTACGCCACCGACATCAATCCGCACGCACTGCGCGCGGCCGAGCAGGGCGTGTTCGACCTGGAGCGCGCAGCGGCGTTCACGGCCAACCATGCGCAGGCTGGCGGGCGCAACTCGCTGTCGCACTACTACACCGCGCGGTACGGCCGCGTGGTGTTCGACAAGACGCTGCGCGAGCACATGGTGTTCTCCGATCACAGCCTGTCGACCGACAGTGTGTTTGCAGAAGTGCATCTGGTGTCGTGCCGCAACGTGCTCATCTACTTCGAGCGCGATCTGCAGGACCGGGCGCTGGGCCTGTTTCACGATGCACTGGTTCATCGCGGATTCCTGGGCCTGGGGTCCAAGGAGTCGGTGCGATTCACGGCGCAGGCCGACGGCTTTGACGAATTCGTGATGGCCGACCGCATCTACCGTAAAAGGGCCGAGCTGTGACCACGCGCGGGCCGGATCTGTCCGTGGACGCTTCGGACGCCTGGGACGCAATCGTCATCGGCGGCTCGTCGGGCGCTATCGACGCCCTCAGCGTTCTGCTGCCGGCGCTACCCGCAGGCCTTCAGGCGAGCGTGATCGTGGTCCTGCATCTGCCGTCCGACCGCCGAAGCCTGTTGAGCGACATCTTCAGCTATCGCTGCGCCTTGCCCGTGCAGGAAGCGCAGGACCAGCAACCGATACAACCTGGGCACGTGTATTTCGGGCCGCCCGGCTACCACCTGCTGGTGGACCGGGGGCCGCGCCTGGCGCTGTCGATCGACCCGCCGGTGCATTTTTCACGGCCGTCCATCGATGTGCTGTTCCAGTCCGCCGCCGATTGCTATGGCGAGCGGCTGCTTGGCGTGCTGCTGTCCGGCGCGAATGAGGATGGGGCCGAAGGCCTGGCCGCCATCCATGCCGCCGGCGGCCACGCGCTGGTGCAGGCGCCGGCGTCGGCAGCGGTACCTACGATGCCCGACGCCGCCCTGACGCTGGTTCCGGCGGCAAGGGCGCTGACGCCCGACGAGATTGCCGCCGTGATCGCGCAGTTGCCCACAAGGCGGCTGCCCTGAAACCCAAACGCATTGACACCATGATCCCGACATCAGCCCCATCCCGCGACGACCGCATCAAGTGCCTGCTGGTCGACGACGTTCCGGAGAATCTGATTGCGCTCGAGGCGCTGCTGGCCAGCGACCGTGTCGAGGTGCTGAAGGCCCAGTCCGGCCCGCAGGCGCTGGAACTGCTGCTGCGCCACGGCGACGTTGCACTGGCCCTGCTGGACGTGCAGATGCCCGACATGAACGGCTTTGAACTGGCCGAGCTGATCCGCGGCAGCGAGCGCACGCGCCACATTCCGCTGATCTTCATCACCGCGGGCTCGCGCGAACAGAACTGGCAGTTTCGCGGCTACGAGAGCGGCGCGGTGGACTTTCTGTACAAGCCCGTCGACCCGTACATGCTGCGCACGAAGGCCAACGTGTTCTTCGAATTGCACGAGCGCAAGCGTGCACTGGCGCAGCAACTCGAAGAGCGCACCGAAGCGCTGCGGGTCAACGAAATGTTCATGGCCGTGCTGAGCCACGATCTGCGCACGCCCTTGCAGGCCATCATCATGGGCGCCACCGTGCTGCAGCGCCAGGGCGACGATGAACGTGTGTCGAGCCTGGCGCGGCGCATGCTGCAAAGCAGTGAGCGCATGTCGTGCCTGATCGAAGACCTGCTGGATGTGACGCGCATTCGCCAGGCGGGCGGGCTGACGCTGGCGCCCTCGGAACTGAACATGGGGGCGCTGGTCGAGCGCACGCTGGACGAGGTGCGTACGGGCTTTCCCGATCGCCAGGTGGCGTCGCACAGCCGTGGCGACGCGGCCGGCGCGTGGGACGGCCAGCGCATTTCGCAGGTGATCGCCAACCTGGTGGGCAACGCTTTGCACCATGGCAGCAAGACCGCACCGGTGCGGGTCGAGGTCAATGGCGAGGACGCCAACGAGGTTGTCGTCACCGTTTCCAATGGCGGCACCATTCCGCCGGAGCTGCTGCCCCATCTCTTCAACCCATTCCGAAGCGGCGCGCGGCGGCCCGGCGGTCACCACGGACTGGGTTTGGGCCTTTTCATTGCGCAGCAGATCGTGGTGTCGCATGGCGGCTGCATCAGCGCGGACTCGCGTGACGACGTGACGAGTTTCCGCGTGGCCCTGCCGCGGCGGGCGGCGTCGGCAGGCGCGGCGGTGATCGCGCGGCCGCGCGGCGACGCGACGCCCGCCTAAGGCGGCGCAGACTGTCCACCGCAGTCAGCGGTGGACAGGTCATCCGGTGTATCCACATCGGCGCATACGCCCGCATCATCGACCGCCAGCTCGGTCACACCATGACGGGCCAATACGGAACGTGCGCCCACATCTCCCGCCAGCGCCGCAAGCGCTGGCCAGATCGATCGCTGAAACGCGACCGGGTGGCCGCGCTGGCCCTGCCATGCCGGCGCGACGATGGGATGCTCCTTTGCCGCTTCTGCAACGCGCAGGAAGGTATCCGCGCGGATCCAGGGCATGTCGCCAAGCGCGACAAGGCAGGATTGCACGTCCGGGCTTGCGGTGCGCATGACGTGCCGAGCGGCGGCGGCCAGACTGTCGCCCATGCCACCGTTCGTGCCATCGGCGTAAGGGCCGATCGTGACCACCTCGCATCCGGCTTGCGCCAGGAGTGCCGCGACGCGGTCGTTGCCCGCGCGGACGACCGCCACGACGCTGGCCGCCACGGCCAGCAGGGACGACGCGGCCGCCATGACTACAGGTGTGCCGTCTGCAAGGGGCGCGAGCAGCTTGTCCTGGCCCGCGGCCGCGCTGGCAAAGCGCCGGCCGTGTCCGGCAGCTAGCAGGATGCCCACGCAGCGGATGCGCGCGGCGCTGTCCGGATTGGTTTCGAGATCGAACATTTTCTTGTCAAACGGGCGTGGCGGCCGGGCGGTTCCCGTCGCTATCATCGATTGACGACGATCTTATCGGGAAATTCACCCCGTTTTCACGCGAGACGCAGCGCGGCACCCGGTGTGCCGTTGACGGTGCCGCCAGGAACACGGTTTGCTGATAGCGCGCGCTGAAGGCGAGCTGCGGCCCGCCGAATGCTCAAAGGAGTTCCAGCCTTGGAAAATTCCATCGATATCAAGATTTCGCGGCGCAATCTGCTCAAGGCGGGCGCCGCTTCAGCCACCGCACTCGGGACAACAACCATGTCCGCAGCCCAAAGCGCCGCGCCGGCGCACAACCTGACCACCACGGTCACGCTGCAGGTGAACGGCCGCACGCATGAATTGGCGCTGGATGTGCGCACCAGCCTGCTGGACGCGCTGCGCGAGCACCTGCACATGACCGGCACCAAGAAGGGCTGCGATCATGGCCAGTGTGGCGCCTGTACGGTGCTGCTGGATGGCAGGCGGATCAATGCCTGTTTGACGCTGGCCGTCATGCACGACGGCCAGCAGATCACGACCATCGAAGGGCTGGGCACGCCGGGCGCGCTGCATCCGCTGCAGTCCGCGTTCGTCAAGCATGACGGTTACCAGTGCGGTTACTGCACGCCGGGGCAGATCTGCTCTGCGGTCGGCATGCTGGACGAGGCCGCAAGCGGGATGCCCAGCCATGTCACCGCCTCGTTGACCGAGCGCCCGTTGCTGACGCCCGAGGAGATCCGCGAACGCATGAGCGGCAACATCTGCCGTTGCGGGGCGTATTCCAACATTCTGGACGCCATCGAAGACGTCGCGGAGGGCAAGGCATGAGATCGTTCACGTACGAGCGTCCCGGCACCGATGCCGAAGCTGCTGCCAGCGCGGCACGCGAGCCGCGGGCGCGGTTCATTGCAGGCGGCACCAATCTGCTTGACCTGATGAAAATTGAAGTCGAAACGCCCGTCCACCTGGTCGATGTCAACGGCCTGGGTCTGGACCGCATCGAACCCACGGGCGACGGCGGGTTGCGCATCGGCGCCGTGGTGCGCAATGCGGACCTTGCCGCCCACGACGTGGTGCGGCGCGATTACGCGGTGCTGGCGCGCGCGCTGCTGGCTGGCGCGTCGGGGCAGATCCGCAACCGCGCCACGACCGCCGGCAATCTGCTGCAACGCACGCGCTGCCCGTATTTCTACGACACCAACCAACCCTGCAACAAGCGCGTGCCCGGCAGCGGCTGTTCCGCAATCGGCGGCGTGTCGCGCCAGTTGGCGGTGATCGGCGCCAGCGACGCCTGCATCGCCACGCATCCCAGCGACATGGCTGTGGCCATGCGCCTCCTGGACGCGAAGATCGAGACGGTGCGTCCCGACGCCACGCGGCGGGTGATTCCCATCGCCGATTTCTATCGCCCGCCGGACGGCACGCCGCATATCGAGACCCATCTGGCGGCCGGGGAACTGATCACCGCGGTGGTGCTGCCCAAACCGTTGGGCGGCAAACACCTCTACCGCAAGGTGCGTGATCGCGCGTCGTTCGCCTTCGCGCTGGTGGCGGTGGCCGCCGTCGTGCAAGACGATGGCACCGGCAGGGTGGCGCTGGGCGGCGTGGCGCCGCAGCCCTGGCGCAGCGAAGCGGCAGAAGCGCATTTGCCGGACGGCGCGGCGCGCGTGACCGATGCGCTGCTGTCCGGCGCCAAGCCGACGCCGGATAACGGTTTCAAGCTGACGCTGGCGCGCCGCGCGCTCGGTTCGGTCTTGATGGAAGCGAGGGCGTGAACTCATGAAATTCGATACTCCCGCGACACAGAACCCGATCGATCAGCTCAAGGTCGTGGGCCAGCCCGTCGATCGCATCGATGGACCGCTCAAGACCAGCGGCCAGGCCCCTTACGCGTACGAGCACCACGACATCGCGCCGAATCCCGCGGTCGGCTACGTGGTGGGCGCGGGGATTGCCAAGGGCGCCATCACGGCCATCGATACCGAGCTTGCGAGCCGGGCGCCGGGTGTACTGGCCATCGTGACCGCGCAGAATGCCGGCAAGCTGGGCAAGGGCAAGATGAACACGGCCACGCTGCTGGGCGGTCCGGACATTCAGCACTATCACCAGGCGATTGCGTTGGTGGTGGCCAACACGTTCGAGCAGGCCCGCGCGGCCGCCAAACTGGTTCGTGTGCAATACGCGCGGGGGCAAGGCGCGTTCGATCTGGCAGCGCAGAAGCGGGACCACGGCGCATCCGGCAAGCACATCCCGAAAACGGACGCGGGCGACTTCGACGCTGCGTTCGCCGCGGCGCCGGTCACGGTCGATCACACCTACACCACGCCCGACCAATCGCACGCGATGATGGAGCCGCACGCCTCGCTTGCAGTCTGGAAGGGCGACAAGCTCACGATATGGACGTCCAACCAGATGATCGCCTGGGGGCGGTCCGATGTGGCCCGGACGCTGGGCATTCCGAAGGAGAATGTGCGCCTGATCTCGCCCTACATCGGCGGCGGCTTCGGCGGCAAGCTGTTCGTGCGGGCGGACGCCTTGCTGGCTGCGCTGGGCGCCCGAGCGGCCGGCAGGCCGGTCAAGGTGGCGTTGCCGCGTCCGCTGATCATCAACAACACGACGCACCGGCCCGCCACGATCCAGCGCATTCGGCTGGGCGCTGGGCGCGACGGCAAGCTGACGGCGATCTCGCACGAGAGCTGGTCCGGCGACCTGCCGGACGGCCAGCCCGAAGAGGCCGTGCAGCAGACCAAGCTGCTGTACGCCGGCGCCAACCAGCGCACCGCGCTGAACCTGATGACGCTGGATCTGCCTGAAGGCAATGCGATGCGCGCACCCGGCGAGGCGCCCGGCATGATGGCGCTGGAAATTGCCATCGACGAGATGGCGCAGGCGCTGGACATGGACCCCGTGCAATTTCGCGTGCTCAACGACACGCAGGTGGATCCCACCGATCCGTCGCGGCCGTTCTCCCAGCGGCGTTTCGTCGAATGCCTGCAGACCGGCGCCCGGCATTTCGGCTGGGATAAACGCGACCCCAAGCCCGGCGCGCGGCGCGAAGGGCGTTGGCTCATCGGGCTGGGCGTGGCCAGCGCCTTTCGCAACAACCTGGTGACCAAGTCGGCCGCGCGCGTGCGGCTGGACGCGGCGGGGCGCGTCATCGTCGAAACCGACATGACCGACATCGGAACGGGCAGCTACACCATCATTGCGCAGACCGCCGCCGAGATGCTGGGCGTGCCGCTGTCCCGCGTGGTGGTGCGGCTAGGCGATTCGGCCTTTCCCGTATCCGCGGGCTCGGGCGGGCAGTGGGGCGCGAACAGTTCCACGGCGGGCGTGTATGCCGCCTGCGAAAAACTGCGGACGCTGATCGTGGAGCGATTGGGATTCGACGCGCAGGGCGCGGTATTCGCCAACGGCGCGGTCACGGATGCCAGCGGACGCAGCGCGCCCCTGACGCGCGCGGTGTCGGGCGGCGAGCTCATCGGTGAAGACGCCATCGAGTTCGGCGACCTGGACAAGAAATTCCAGCAGTCCACGTTCGGCGCGCACTTCGTGGAAGTGGCCGTGGACGCCGCCACCGGCGAGACCCGCGTGCGCCGCATGCTGGCGGTCTGCGCCGCAGGCCGCATACTCAATCCCAAAACGGCGCGCAGCCAGGTCATTGGCGCGATGACCATGGGCATGGGCGCGGCGTTGATGGAGGAGCTGGCGGTTGACCATCGCGCGGGATTCTTCGTGAATCACGACCTGGCAAGCTACGAGGTCCCCGTCCATGCCGACATTCCGCGTCAGGAGGTCATCTTTCTGGACGAAGACGATCCGGTGTCATCGCCCATGAAGGCCAAGGGCGTCGGAGAACTGGGCCTGTGCGGCGTGGCGGCGGCGATTGCCAATGCGGTGTACAACGCGACCGGCGTGCGCGTGCGGGATTATCCCGTGACACTGGACAAGCTGTTGGCGCAGATGCCGTCTGATGCGTGATGCGTTGCCGCCGTGCGCTATGCTGGCGCGATGACAAAACACGACTATCAAGACGCGCTGCGCCGCATCCTGGACGCGCACACGGCGGCCGCCTTGCGCACGCTGGCCGGCATGTTTGCGCGATTGCCCGAGAAGGCGCGCGAAATCCAGTTCGGCATCTTTCCCGACCAGGGCGGCGAGGGGACTTTTTCGGTGGTGATCGGCCTGGAAGGGCCGGATCTGTATGTGCTGAACAAGGCCATCGAAGGGTTCCGCGATCTCTTTGACGTCGTGCACGGCGAAAAGGGGTTGGAGCCGCCGGTGCCCATGTTCTCCAGCGAGCCGGCGTTCTGCGTGCAAGACGCGATCGCCGACGTGGCGGCCGATTGGGTTGAATCGTTGTGGGAGCAGGGCAGCCGTCTCGTATCGCCAGTGCCGGCGATGGTGTATGCCCAAGACGATTACGGTACGGATCTGCCGCGCGCATTGCCGGGGACATAAGCGGCTTTCGTTCAACCCAGATCAAACAGTCCGGCCGTTTTTCGCCGGCGTGACATCAAGCCTATTTAGAATGCCGGCGGGCGCAGACCGCCCGGCGCGCGGCCATGCCGCGCGTCTCGAATCATTAAAAGGCTTGATCACTCATGTACCGTCATTCCCGCTTGCGCAGCCGCATCGCGCAATCGCTCCATCGTCTTTGCGCGGTGTTGCCTGTTCTTCTGCTGGCGGCGCTGCTTGCGCCGGCCGCGCACGCGCAGTCTTCCGCGCCGCTTCAGTGCGGACTGTACGAGTACGACGGCGGAAGGGGCCAGATGCGGGTGCTGAGTTCCAACCTCATCCGCAAGAGTGCGCTGAACGGTCCCGAGCTGCTTTACTACAAAATCGAAAACGGCAAGCTGGGCTTCTATAACCTGGACCTCGGCCTGGACGATGAATACAAGCTTGCCCCGGACGGCAAGTCGATCGACGTGGGCTTTGAACAGGTCTACGTGCTGAAGACGCCCGCGCCGTGCGCCGCGCCCACGGAACTGCCGCAGACCAAGGTCTGGCCGCTGTGCTGGAAGGCGGGCATGATGGAATGCCTGGACGCGTACAACGAGACGTCCGTCAAGGAACTGGAAAGCATGTGCGCAAGCGGCCTGCCGTTCGTGTGCAAGAAACTGCCGGACGCCTGGCGCGAAGCCGGCGGGCTGGAACCCGGCGAAGGCGGCCAGCCCGCGCCGCTGGGCGAGGCGGCGCACAAGACGCTGCAGGCCGCGTGCCTGAAGGGCATCTCCGCCAGCACGTGCACGCTGGCGGCCGAAGAAGCCTGGACCGCGGGCCGATACCTGGATGCCCGGCCCATGCTGGAACATGCGTGCGCGGCGCCGATCGCCAGTCCCGATGCGTGCACGCTGGCCGACAGCCTGGCGCCGCTGACCACCGAGGCGTTGGCGCAGGCCGCGCCGGCACAACTGCCGCAGGGCACCTTCAAGCGTCCGATCGGCACGTTGCGCAAACTGGTCTTCGGGGCGGATGGCGTGGTCAAGGACGACGGATCGCTGACCATGAAGGCGCGCCGGGAAGGCGGCCTGATCAAGATGCAGCACAACCAGCGCGGGGACTTCGTCCTCAAGCCGCTGGGTGACCGCTTGCTGCTCGGGGTTGATTACTGGAATCGCCTGGCGCTATTCGTGCGCGCTGACAACTAAAGCCTGTCGTCATCCCGCCGGCAGGCGGCGTAGCTGCAGCTTGCCGGTGGCGAAGGCGAATTCGTACGCGTACACGGCGTCGATGGCGTAGGCATCGGGGCCGTGCGGTGCATCTTCCGCGACGATGCCGCGCAGCACAGTGCGCCCGTCGACGCGGTCCAGCACGGCGTAGGCCGTGTGGCCTTGGCGCAGACCGGCGTCGCGCAACCGGTCTGCGATGCGATACGTCTGCAACACGTTCATGCGCGGCTGCACATAGATGCCGTGGCGCGCCTTGAAGTGATTGTCGGCGCGCAGCGTGGCGATGGCCGTATAGCAGGCCTCGCGCAGGCTCGGTTGCCGCTCAGTCACGATATGCGGCGCGGGCAGGGCGGCGGCATCGACCATCCACCATGCGTCGGCCCCGTCTTCCAGGCTTTGCAGGACGGTTGCCGGCTCGCCGCCGATGAACTCGATCCGCCCGTGATAGCCCTTGTCGAGCACTGCCCGATACTCGGCGCGTTGCGCTGCGGGGAGCAGGCTGATCGTCGGTTCCGGGGCAAGACCGGCGTGCGCAATGCGGCCCAGCGCCCGCCACGCCGCGTCGTCCAGCATGGCGCCGTCCTGGCGCAACGCATCCATATCCGCAAAGACCGCCACCCTCCAGCGTGCGCTGCCGTAGATGGACGTCGCCTGCAACGAGAACGCGTCGCCCTGCAGACCCAGCGCCTGCAATTGCGCCAACGCCGCCTTTTGCCGCGCCATGTGCCGGTCTTTTTCCTGGCGCGCGGCGTCGATGCGGCCGGTCAGCGTGGCCAGCTCCTCGTCCGGTCCCAGCCGCACCATGAATTGCTCGGTGTCGATGCGGTCCTGCAGGTAGATGCCGTATATGCCGTTCCAGGGGGCCAGCGGCGCGGACGGTCGCAGCGGACGCATGCTGACGATGTGCAGGTCGGCGCCGTAGTGGTCCGTGATCGTGCGTTCGACGTCGCGTATCGGGCCTTTGCCGGTGCAGGCGCCCAGCAATGCGGTGAACAGGCACGCAATTGCCGTCAGCCGCTTTCTTGTGTTTGTCATCGGGACTTTGGTGGCCGGCGCCCGGGCGGGCGCCGCTCGGCTGCAAAGAGCGCGAGTGTAACGAACCGGGCCACGGTGGCACGGCTTTCGCTGCAGTGCGCGTTGATGGCGTACAAGCCGGTGGGATATCCAGTCCCCGCCCAGGGAAGCGAAACATTCGCAACAACGTTTTACGACGGGCCGGGCACCGCGCGCCCCGTAGTCTCGCCAAGACGCATCGTTCTGGCCTGCCACCATGTGTTTCAGCTGGCAAACCGGATGTTGCGATCCGGATGCAACCCGGTAGGATGCGCGCACATTGCTCCAGTCCATTTCCACCGAGGATCGATCCCATGTCCCTGCCGCGCCCGCGACTTGCTCTTTGTGCCCTGATGCTCGCCCTGACCCTGTCGGGCTGCGTCACGATCCCGGATTCGAACGGCGCGGGCACCGCAGACGACAAGCGTTATGGGCAACTGGTCGATCTGATCGGCGAGGCGATGAAGGACGGCATGGCGGTGGTGTTGGTTGCGGACCTGATGCCGCACGCCACGTTGAAGGACGCCATGAAGATGACGACGTGGACCGGCAATACCGTCTGGATGTTCGAGCCCGATCCGCGCATCACGTTCGGGCGCAAGTTCCAGAACAACTCGCTGCAACGCGACAAGGACACGACGTACCTGTTCAAGGCCTTCGAGGTCCACATCCTGCCGCCTGGCAAGTACCTGCTGACGGGCGGGGACGACTACAAACTCAATGCCAAGCTGGACGACATCGGCGCGCGCGCCGGCGCGGTGGGCTCGGGCCGTGGCGCCAACGGCACCACCTATCTGTCGCCGGAGCTGTATCGCGAGTTCTACAAAGAGACCAACTGGCACGAAGGCACGACGGGCAGCCAGACGCGAACCGAAAAGGTCTGCACGGCCGTGCACCGCGCATCCGGCGCCTGCGTGGCCTGGGGCGAACAGCAGGTCACCGAGACCACGCCCGGATCGCGTGCCGGCTACTACGAAGACACCACTTCGCGCGACATCCCCGCCATCAAGGTGCAGTCGCGCGTGGTGCCCAAGCTGGCGCTGGCCAGCTTCACGCTCAAGGGCGGCGACCTGGTGCTGAGCCAGCGCATGCACATGAGGACGCCCAGCTACAAGTTCAAGCAGTCCGCGTGCCGCGCAGTCGATCCGAAGATGATCGAATGCCCGCTGGAGGACTTCACGGTGTACACGTGGCCGGCGCCGATGGACTTCGCGCAGAAGTACTTCGCGCAGCGCACGAACCTGACCGACGCGCAGCGTGAGCTGCTGGCCAAGCTCAAGCCGATGCAGATCACGCCGTTGGGCAAGCAGGGCATGCAGGATCCGGTGTGGGGCGTGCCGCTGTCGCTGGGCAACCGGAAGTAGGCCGGATCGGTCCACAAGCTGCGGGCCGCTGGCCAAGTGCCGTGGCACCGCAGGGCATCCGTTTTCGCGCATAAGCGAATCGCGAAAATTTCATATTGAATGAGTTTGATTCTTAGTTATACTCGGACACATCTGTGCGGGCGGTCACGCCGTTCGTGCGGATCTCCGGTCTACGTACCAATGCAGCGGGCGTTTCGGCTTCGGCGGAATGTTTCGGTACGCCGGCGGGCCGGCGCATAAAGACAATAAAAACCAGCGTTGACAGCATCACCCAAGCGCATTCCTCGAGCGACGACGCATCGACAGGTCGACCCGACGAACGTCCGCCGCGCCCGCCGTCCTTCGTACAGAACCTGGAGCACTGCATGCCTGTCCCCACCCGTCGCCGCAAGCTTGCGATCGCCTTGTCCGCCGCCCTGGGCGCGCCCACCGCTTTCGGCCCCTCCGCCTTCGCGCAGTCGTCCGGCGCCAATCCGCCGGTGCCCCAATTGCCCGCCGTCACCGTGACGGGCGCCAGCGAGAACAAGCCGGATGAAATGCCGCCGGTCTACGCGGGCGGCCAGATCGCGCGCGGCGCGCGGTTGGGCATGCTGGGCAATGTGGACATGATGAGCACGCCATTCAACGTGACGGCGTACACGTCGGAACTGGTGTTGAACCAGCAGGCGCGCAGCCTGGCGGACGTGATGGCGAACGATCCCGGCGTCGTCAGTGCGGGGCCATGGTTCTTCGACAACTTCAATATCCGCGGCTTTGTCGTCAACCGCGCGGAGATCGGTTTCAACGGCCTGTACGGCATCGCCAATTCCGAAGGCGTGCAGCTTGAAGGCTTGGAGCGCATCGAAGTTCTCAAGGGGCCGAGCACGCTGCTCAACGGCAGCGCGCCGCGCGGCACGGCGGGCGGCGCGATCAACCTGGTGCCCAAGCGGGCGGACGACACGCCGCTGACGCGTTTTACGACCAGCTATGTGGGCGACGCCAACCTGGGCGCCAACGTGGACATCGGCCGGCGCTTCGGCCAGGACAACAAGTTTGGCGTGCGGCTGAACGCGGCCTATCGCGACGGAGTAGGGTCGGTCGACAACGAGAAGCCGCGCGCCTCGAACGTGACGCTGGGGCTGGACTACCGTGGTGACCGGCTGCGCGCCAGCGCGGATCTGGGCGCCAGCAACCAGAAGGTCAGCGGCGCGCGGAACAATTATTTCGTCACGACCGCGTTTCCGCCGTCGGCGCCGCGCGGCGACATCAATCCGTATCCGTCGTGGTCGTACCAGGACAAGGATTATGCGTTCGCCATGGTGCGCGCCGAGTACGACCTGACCCGCAACTGGAGCATCGGCGGCGCGTTCGGTCTGGCCGAGACGACGCGCAAGGCCAATTCGCCGTGGGGCGTCATCATCAACGACGCCGGCGACCTGGATTTCACGGCGTTCGGGCTGAAGGAACGCAACAAGACGCGCAGCGGCGAGTTGAACACGCGCATCCAGTTCGACACCGGCCCCATCAAGCACAGCGCCGTGCTGGCCGTGACCGACTACGACTCGAAGGTCAGCGGCTATCAGCCGCAGTCGTCGTGGAACGAGTTCAGCAACATCTATCACCCGACCAGCCTGTCGGAGCCCGACAACTTCAGCCTGAACGGCACGATGGTGCCGCAGAACGACATGACGTTGCGCAGCTACGCCATCACCGACACGCTGTCGATGCTGGACGAGCGCGTGCTGCTGACGCTGGGCATGCGCCATCAGAAGATCGACGTGAATTCCTATGTCTGGAATACCGGCGTGTGGCAGTCCAACTACACCCGCAGCGCCAACACGCCGGCGGTAGGCCTGGTCGTCAAGCCGACCGACAAGCTTTCCCTCTACACCAACTACGTCGAGGCGCTGGCGCAGGGCGCCGTGGCGCCGGCCACCGCGGTGAACGCGGGAGAGGTGTTCGAACCGTTCGTATCCAAGCAGTTTGAAGTGGGCGCCAAGATGGACTGGGGCACGTTCTTCACGTCGCTGAGCGCCTTCCAGATCAAGCGGCCCAGCGGGTTCCTGGGCGCGGACAACGTGTATCGCCTGGCGGGCGAGCAGCGCAATCGCGGGCTGGAATTGTCCGTCGCTGGCGAGGCTGCGCGCGGCCTGCGGCTGCTGGGCGGCGTGGCGTGGACGCGTGCCATTCTGACCGAAACCCCGGGCGGTGAATTCAACGGCGCCAAGGCGTCGGGCGTGCCGACGTGGTCGGTCAAGCTGGGCGCGGAATACGACATCGCGCAGGTCCCCGGGCTGACCGCGACAGCGCGCATGATCTACACCTCTTCCATCCCGTGGGATGCGGACAACAACGCAACCGTGCCGGCCTGGACGCGTTTCGACGTGGGCGCACGCTATGCAACCCGCATCGCCGACCGCAACGTGGTGTTCCGGGCGGCTGTGGAGAACGTGTTCAACCGCCGCTACTGGGATTCGTCGCCCGCGTACCAGATGGTCACGTCCGCCGCACCGCGCACGTACATGCTGTCGGCCAGCGTCGACTTCTGATGGCCGCAGGCCGGCATTGGCTGGGAGAGCGCCAGACCTGGGTCTGGCTGCACCGCTACGCCGGTCTGCTGACCGCGCTGTTCCTGACGGTGGCGGGGCTGACCGGCAGCATCCTGGCGTTTGGCCACGACATCGACGCGTGGCTCAATCCCGGTTTTCACCAGGCGCGTTCCACTGCGCCGCCGCTGGGCTTTGATGCGCTGGCGGCGCGCATCGAGGCATCGGATCCCGCGCTGCGTGTCGACTACGTGACGCACGATGGCACGCCCGGCCGCACGGCGCTGGCGTTCGTGTCGGCGCGGGCCGGACGTCCGCCGCTGAGCTATGACGAGGTGTACGTCGACCCGGGCACCGGTGAGATCCAGGGCAAGCGTTCGCGCCGGGCCTGTTGCCTGCAGGCCGAAAGCTTCGTCCCGTTCATGCTGCAGATCCATCACAGCCTGTATGTGCCGGGCTTGTGGGGGTGGTGGTTCATGGGCGGCATCGCGCTGATCTGGCTGGTGGACAGCTTTGTGGGCGTTTACCTGACGTTGCCGCGCGGCGGGCTGCGCATGGCGAAATGGAAGCCCGCATGGCTTATCAAGCGCGGCGCGGGAGCGTACCGGCTGAACCTGGACCTGCATCGCGCCTTTGGATTGTGGCTATGGCTGGCGCTGGTGCTGCTGGCGCTGAGCAGCGCCTACCTGAACCTGCGCGAAGAATTGTTCCGGCCGGCCTTGTCGGCCGTGTCGACGCTGACGCCGATTCCCACGGCCAGCACGCCGGCCGCGGGGTGCGATGCGCTGTCCGTAGTGGGCTTTGACGCCGTTCGCGCCCGCGCCAACGCGTATGCTGAGGCGCAGGGGTGGCCGCAGCGCGTAAGCGGCGTCAGCCACTTCAGCGAACTGGGCTTGTACCTGGCGCTGCTGTGGCCGTCGCATCACGACCGGGGGCAAGGCCTGGGATCGCCCATGCTGTACTACGACGCGCACACCGGCGCGCGGGTGGGGGTGACGCAACCCGGCCACGGCACCGCGGCCGACGTCTTCACGCAGATGCAGTTTCCGCTGCACAGCGGCCAGATCGGCGGGCTTGCCGGCCGGATCGTGGTCTGCGCGCTGGGGCTGGTCGTTGCGATGCTGAGCGTAACCGGCGTGGTGATCTGGTGGAAGAAGCGGCGGTCGCGGGAAGTCTCGGACCAGCGTGCGGGGCGCGGCTGACCAGGGCGACGCCCCAGCTGGCCGGATTGCTACCAATGTCGGATGGTCGTAGTCATTCCGGCTACTTGAGTGGCTGAAAAACTGCGCATAGATTGACCAAGGCCGATTTGCCGTTGTGCGAGTCGGCCGTATGGATGGTCCGCAGCAGAAAGTGTTCAGTGGTGCGTTTTCTCTGTCTTTGTCAGGGAGCCCATTCTTGGACGTCCACCTCCTTCGTGCAGGCCGGTGCGCCTCACGCACACGCCGTCTATCCCCGTTCGCGCCGCTCCATACCGCCGCCTCGTTTTGCGGCGGCGCACTGTCGTCCCTTTCCCCTCGTTTCCACTGACCTTGATCCACGGAGCGTGCCCGCCACATCGACACCGAACGCGCATTAGCTAGAAAAAACATCGTCGTGCATGTTGGAAGTCCCCTCAGTGAACTTCGCCAAACACATCCATTAGGAGCGACAACAATGAAGCTAACTCGCCGCAAACTGAACGCAGGGGGATTGGCCCTGCTGGCTGCAGGATCGCTGGGGCCGGCCTTCCGGGCCTCGGCCGCCGCCTCGGAAGGGCTGGTCGCCAATCTGCCTGAAGCCGATGACCGTTTCGTCCTGGCCACCGACGCCTACATCTACGCCTACCCGCTGGTGACCATGGAGATGACCCGCCGGGTGATCACCAACGTCGCCGAACCCAAGGGCACGCGCGCGCCGATGGGCCAACTCATCAAGTTGCGTCAGTACCCGGACGCCAAGTTCCGCGACGTGACGGCGCCAAACGCCGACACGCTGTACACCACGGCGTTTTTTGATGTGGGCGACGAACCCTGGGTCGTCAGCCTGCCCGACCTGAACGGCCGCTACGCGCTGTTTCCGCTGCTGGACGGCTGGACGACCGTGTTCGACGTGCCCGGCAAGCGCACGACTGGCACGGGCGCGCAGACCTTCATCGTGACGGGGCCGGGCTGGGAAGGAACGGTGCCGCAGGGCATGAAGCAGTACAAGTCGCCGACTAGCATCGTCTGGCTGCTGGGCCGCATCTATTGCACGGGCACGCCCGAAGACTACGCTGAAGTGCACAAGCTGCAGGACCAGGTGAAGATCGCGCCGCTGAGCGGCTGGGGCAAGGACTGGAAGGCGCCGCAGGGCAAGGTCGATTCGGCCATCGACATGAAAACGCCGGTGCGCGACCAGGTCAACAACATGGATGCGGCCGAGTATTTCTCGCTGTTCGCGCAACTGCTCAAGCGCAATCCGCCGACGGTGGCCGACGCGCCCATGGTCGAGAAACTGGCGACGATCGGCATCGTGCCGGGCCAGGATTTCGACAAGTCCAAATTGCCCGCCGATTTTGCCAAGCGTGTGCCGGAAACCGGCTTCGCACGCATCATGGCGCACTTCCGGTCCAACGATGGCGACATCCAGCACATCGATGGATGGGGCTTCACGACCAAGACCGGCATCTACGGCACCAACTATCTGCAGCGTGCGCTTATCACCGCGATCGGGCTGGGCGCGAACCGCCCGCAGGACGCGGTCTATCCGACCTCGTTGCGCTCGGCCAATGGCGCCATCCAGCGCGAATACAACGGCTCGGAAAAGTACGTGCTGACCTTCCGCAAGGGGCTGACGCCGCCGGTGTCGGGGTTCTGGTCGCTGACCATGTATGACCAGAATTACTTCTTCGTCGATAACCCGCTGAACCGCTATTCCATCAGCGAGCGCCAGCCGCTCAAGCGCAAGCCCGATGGGTCGATTGATCTGCTGATCCAGAACGAATCGCCGGGTCCGGAGATGGAGTCGAACTGGCTGCCGGCTCCCAAGGGCCGGTTCATTCTGATGATGCGTCTGTATTGGCCGAACGAAAGCGATCCTTCCATCATCAATGGCTCGTGGACGGTGCCGCCGGTGCGGCGCGTGAGCTGACGCGGTCATGGCGGCAGGGCGCGCCCAGGACCTTCCGGGGTGCGGCCCGCCTGTCTGCATACGCCTTCGGGCCGGAGGACACGCGATGAAAATGTACGTCTTTGCCTGTGCGGCATGCACCGCGCTGCATGCCGGAACCGCGTTCGCGGCCGAGCCGCAGACGGCACCCGCCGTCGACGCAGCAGTTTCCGACGAATGGAAGTTTTCGGTGTCGCCGTATTTATGGGCGCCGGCGCTATCCGGGAAGATCACGCATCGGCGGCTACCGCCCGTCGACGTCGATGCGAGCTTCGACAAGATCTTCGACAACCTGGATTTCGCGGCCATGCTGATGGGCGATGCGCGCAAAGGCCGGTACAGCATCTTTGGCGACCTGCTGTACGTGAAGGTCGGCGCGCAAGGCGACACGCCGCGGGGAATTCTGGCCGACAGCGCGGACGTGAAGAACGAGTCGTTCACGGGCATGATCGGCGCGGGCTATTCCGTGCTGGACAGGTCAGAGCACAGCCTGGACGTGGTAGGCGGCCTGCGGGTCTGGTCGGTGGACAACAGCATCAGGTTCAATGGTCCGCTGACACGGGGCACAAAGCACAGCGACAGCGCGACGTGGGTGGACGCCATGGTGGGCGTTCGCGGCACCTACAACTTTCATTCCAGGGCCTATCTGACGGGCTGGGGCATGATCGGGGCAGGGGGCGCGCAGGCGGACTGGGACCTGGGGCTTGGCGTGGGCTACAACTTCAACAAGTCGGTGTCGGCCACAGTGGGATACCGCGCGATGGGCGTGGACTACGAACGCAACGGCTTCAAGTACGACGTGGTGTTGCAGGGGCCGATCGCGGGGGTGACGATCCGTTTTTGAACGACGTGTTCCGCAGTGGGTTCAGCGCAGGTCGGCCACGTTGACGGTGGTGGCGCCGCAGGCCTGCACCAGTTCAGGGTCGTGGCTGGCAAACAGCACGACGCGGTCTTGCGCCCAGCGCTTGAACACCTCAGCCAGCACGCCGCGCGCCTGGGCGTCCAGCCCGTTGCTGGGGCCGTCGGCCACGACGACCGCCGGATTGCCCAGCGCGGCGGCGGTCAGGTAGATCTTGCGACGCGTGCCGGTGGACATCTGCTCGAAACGCTTGTCCAGATGCGGCTCAAGACCAAGCTGGCGGGCCAGTTCCCATATCGAGTCGTCCAGCGTCACGCCTTTGGCTTGGGCCGCCTGTTCCAGCAGGCCGCGTCCCGTCTGCTCGGGAAACGCCATGCAATTGTCCGGCACCCAGGCCAGGCGGGACTGCGCAACTTGCGGCGCGTCGCGCAGCGAGTGGCCGTCGATGTGCACGTCGCCGCCGTCCGGCGCGAGGGCGCCGGCGATGATGTTCAGCAGGCTGGACTTGCCGGTGCTGTCTTCTTCGCACAGCGCCACGCAGCCTGGCGCAAAGGTATGCGTCAGTCCCTGGAACACGATGTAGTCGCCGTAGCGCTTGCTGAGATTGTCGATGCGTAGCATGCGGCAAGTGTACGAGAGGAACGCGTTCCGCGGCCACTGGAAGGCGAGGCCGTATTCGATCGGGTCGAGCAGGCCATGGGTTGTCGTGTCCGGACCCGGCCGTTAGCATCGGCGGCTACCCGCCAAAAAACCGGAGACTTCATGACTGCGCCCATTCCTGAATTCACCCATGCCGTCGTAACGCGCGACGCACGCGGCGTCTATACCCTGCAGATCCACGATGCCAAGAGCCTGAACATCCTGGCGTCGGCCGTCACACTGAGCCTGACCGAGGCGGCGCGCTGGATCGCGGCGCAGGATGACGCGCGCGCCGTGGTGATCCGCGGGACGGGCGAGAAGGCCTTCGTGGGTGGGGCAAATATTCATGAAATGGCCGAGCTGGACCCGCCCGGCGCACGTGCCTTCATCACGCGGCTGCGCGACCTCTGCGATGCGGTGGCGGACATTCCCGTGCCGACCATTGCCCGGTTGCCGGGCTTTTGCCTGGGCGCCGGTATGGAGCTGGCGGCTGCCTGCGACATCCGGCTGGGATCGGCGGACGGCGTGTTTGGCATGCCGGAGGTGCGCGTCGGGATTCCCTCGGTGATCCATGCGCTGTTGTTGCCTGCGCTGATCGGCCAGGGCCGGACCAATTGGCTGCTGCTTACCGGCGAGACGGTGGATGCGGTGCAGGCGCGAGATTGGGGGTTTCTGGAGTTCCTATGCGAGCCCGGAGGGCTGGACGCGCTGGTTGAACGGACCGTGGCGCCGATTGCCGCCAGCGGCCCGCGCGCCGTGCGGTCGCAGAAGGCCTTGCTGCGTTACTGGGCGGAATCGTCGATCCAGGCCGGTTTGGACCGTAGCGTCGAGGCCTTTGGTGAAGCCTTCACCACCGACGAGCCGCGCCGGTGCATGGCGCCGTTTCTGGCGCGCAAACGGCATCGCTAGGCAAGAAGACGGTGCGCTGCAACCGGCCCCGCAGGACGCGCGCCGCGGTGCGTGCGCAAGAGGGTTTCGCGCATTCAGACAGGAACGCCATGTGCTGACGTTCAAGGATGTCACGGCACAAGGAGCCGACATGATTGCCGAAACGAACGAAATGGAATGCTGTATCGATAGCTGTCTGACCTGCTATCGCACGTGCGTAAAGACCGCAATGACTCATTGCCTGGAGGTGGGGGGCGAGCACGTTGAAATGGCGTCTTCAGCGATCGGGAAGACGGGTACGCAATGACAAGCCCCGCAAACGGGGCCTGCCTCAGATCACTTCCGGAGATGCTCGCGCACGGCCGTGGCGGATGGCCCGACCGCTTTCACGGCGTCGCGCAATTGGGCTTCGCTGACGCCGAGCGCCTGGGTCCAGTAGCGCAGTTCATGCGTTTCGTTGACATTGATTCGGGAACGGTCCTGGGGACCGCGTTTGCTCAGGTCGTCTGACATGTTTCTATCCTCCGGGTTGAGACGCCCCGGAGGTCAGCAAGCGTCATGCCCGCGCCCAGCGGGCTTTTTTGTCATTGCACGCGGGTCGGCGTCGCCACGCGCGAGGTCTGGGCGGGCATGCGCTCGACCGTCAGCGCAGCCGGTTCAGCCGTGGATGGCCGGACCACGACGGCCTTGTTTGCGCTGGCGGCGCCCAGATTGGGCAGGTCGGCCGGCCGCGCGGCCACGGCCGTGAACGGACCGCCGCCGCTGGCCGGAACGCCGTCCAGCGTCAGGTTGGCAGCCCAGACGCCACGTTGGCGCGACAGCACCTGATAGCGCTGCGGTGCGCCGGCGGCGCGTGCAACCAGATACAGCGTGCCGTCGACCAGGCTGATGGCGGGTGGCGATGCGGCTTCGGCGTCCAGCTTGCCGAGCTTGCCGTGTTCAAGCAGCCAGAGCTGTCCGCCCGCGCGCTCCAGTATCGCGAGCACGACGTTGCCGGCGTTGTCGGCGTGGATGGCGGGGCGGCCGATGTAGGGCACGCCCAAGTCGGCCGGCGCGCTCCAGTCCATGTTCAGGTCGGTGGTGTCGCCGGCTTCGACCAGCTTGGTCAGGTGGTTGTTGGCGCGCTGGCGGAAGTAAAGCTCGACGCGGTCTTCGTGGTTGCGGATGGCGGCCAGTCCGCCGGCCGCTTCCGGCGCGGCGACGCGGCGCCAGCCTTGCCATTCCGACCGTTGGCCCTTGGCGGCCGGGAGCTGGCGGGTATAGAAGAGTTCGCCTTTGGCGGCGATCGCAAACACGACGTAACGTCCATCCGAACCGCGCGCCGCGGCCGGTGAGCCCGATGCGCCTTCCAGCGGCGGCAGCGCCTGCCAGGTGCTCCAGCTGCCATCGATGCCGGACGGCGTGATCCAGTGCAGCACGCCGTCATAACCCAGCGCGACGGCGGCGGCCTCGCCGCGCGGCGCGACGGCGGGGATCTGCGTGACGCGCAGGCCGCCGAGCGCCTGCCACCCCTGCCAGGTGCCGTCATGGCGCTGTTTGTTGGCCCAGACGCCGCCCAGCGGGTCGCGCGCCATCAGGCCGGCCGTGCCGTCGGCGTGGGCAAACGACACCACGGGGCCGGTGGTCCGGCCGCCCAGGCTGTGCCAGCGCTTTTCGCCGGAATCCCAGCTGTTCACGGCGGCGTTGGTCTCGCCCGCGGCAAACACGACGAGTCCGCCGCGTCCGTCGGGGTAAACCTGCGGGGCAACGTCGTGCCGGGATACGTAGTAGGCGCGCTGCACCCACG
Organism: Achromobacter sp. ACRQX; assembly: GCF_022346505.1. Classification (NCBI taxonomy): domain Bacteria; kingdom Pseudomonadati; phylum Pseudomonadota; class Betaproteobacteria; order Burkholderiales; family Alcaligenaceae; genus Achromobacter; species Achromobacter sp. ACRQX. Next base: position 30,748 of record NZ_JAKRML010000018.1, on the reverse strand, counting down.
CGGCTGCAGGCCCGGCGGGTTCCTGGCAGCCCTTGGGGCCGGCGCAATAGTGGTAGTCGTTCCAGGCGTAGTGCTGGAAGATCACCGACTTGCTGGCGATTTCCGACTCGGCCAGATTGGTGGCGCGTTCCTGGCTGGGGTAATCGATATAGCCGGTCTCGGCATAGTTGCCGGGCGCCCGCAGCATGGCTTCGCGCGCCAGCCGGGCGCTGGCGATGTGGTCGGGGTGGCCGTGGCCCGCGCAGCGCCAGCACAGCTGGGTGTACGGCACGCTGATCGTGTCGTCCAGGTGCCGTACGGTGGTGGGGCCGTACTGGCGGATCATTTCGGCCAGCGTGTCCACAAGCTGCTCGCGCGTGTAGACCTCGGCGTGCGGGCCCAGCGTGTCCACGCTTTGGTTGGGTTCGGACTCCGTGCGGCTCAGCGGCGTCAGGCTGCCCCAGCCTTTGCCCAGCCAGGGATCCTTCAGGCGCATGTGCCACAGCTGCACGCGCGGGTTGCCGGTCAGCGTGAAGCGCGCAATCTGGCGGCCCGCGACGATGCCGGTGTCTTCCTTCCATGCGTCGGGCTGATGCGCCATGTAGGCGTAAGCGGCGCGCACGCCCCGCTCGCGACCCAGCATGTAACCTTCGCCTTCGCCAGCGTCGCTGGCGGTCAGGTAGACCAGGCGCACGCAGCCGCCGGCCTCGATGTTCGAGGCGACGTCCGGATTCATGAAGAGCAGGTCATCATCCAGATGGGCAACGAAGGCCAGATCCTTGATGCCGTGGCATTCGGCCAGCGTCGGTGGCGCGGCCAAGGCGTGGGTGGAGAAGAGGGCCGCGGCCAGGCAGCAAAGCGCCTGGCACAGCGGGCGCAGCAGGGCAGTAAAAACGGGCATAAAAAAAGCGCTGCATGTTGGAGGTGCAGCGCGTCTTGTGGGTGGTAAAGAGTGCGGAAAGTATAGCTGCGGCGCGGCTGCGGGCTGCAATAGGCGCTTGCCCGGTGTGGCGTGGGGCCGACGTTTTGCAATGCGATAAATGGGGACGTCCGAATGGCGTCCCCCATTCATTCAACGCGCCGATTCGGTGCTGACCACCAGCTTGTCCGCCCGCGCCGAGCGCGTCCGGCGTTCCAGCATCACCGCCCACAGCCACAACGGCATGCTGGCGATGGCGAGCAGGCTGCCGACCCAGCCGGTCGACGTCCATCCGAACCCGGCGGCAATCGCGAGTCCGCCCAGGAACGGCCCGAGCGCGTTGGCGGTGTTGAACGCGGAATGGTTGAGTGCCGCGGCCAGCCCCTGCGCGTCGCCCGACACGTCCATCAGGCGCGTCTGCAACACGGTGCCCAGCGCGCCGCCCACGCCCACGAGAAACACGTTCAGCGTGATCAGCCACACGTTGTGCGCCATGAACGGAAACAGGGCCAGCACCACGGCAGACCACAGCAGCAACAGGCCGGCCGTGCGCATGACGGCGCGATCGGCAAACACGGGCACGACCATGTTGCCCACCGTCAGGCCGACGCCGAAGGCGCTCAGCACCAGCGGCACCGTGGCGGGAGAGACCTGCGTGACGGCGGTCAGCGTGTCCGCCAGGTAGGTGTAAATGGAGAACAGCCCGCCGAACCCGACCGCGCCGATGGCCAGTGTGATCCACACCTGGCCGCGGCCCAGCGCGCTCATTTCGCGCAGCGGGCTGGCGTGCGGATCGGCGGCCGTGTCCGGGGCATAGGCGCGCACGCTCAGCATGGTCAGCACCGCCAGCAGCGACACCAGGCCGAAGCTCCAGCGCCAGCCGATGACCTGACCCAGCCAGTTGGCCAGCGGCACGCCGACGATGGTGGCGACGGTCAGGCCCAGGAACACGCGGCCCACGGCCACGGTCCGCCGGTTGGCGGGCACCATGGAACTGGCCACCAGCGAGGCGATGCCGAAGTAGGCGCCATGCGGCAAGCCGCTCAGGAAGCGGAAGAACAGCATCCAGTGGTAGTTGGGGGCGATGGCGCTCAGACCATTGCCGATGGCGAACAGGCCCATCAGTGCGATCAGCAGCCGGCGGCGCGGCATGCGGGCGCCCAGCACAGCAAGGATGGGCGCGCCCACCACCACACCCAGCGCGTACGCGCTGATCACATGGCCGGCGGTGGGGGCGTCAATGCCCAGCGACTGCGAGAAGTAGGGAAGCAGGCTCATCGTCGCGAATTCGGTGGTGCCGATCGCGAAGCTGCCGATGGCTAGCGCCAGCAGCACCAGGGCGGGCCGGTGCTGCGCGGAAATGGGATGGGACATGAAGACTGGAAGGAGAGGATTGCGGAATGCTGCGATGCAACAGGGGCATTGTAGAGGGCCGAACCTGTCATTTGCATGTCGGGTTGTCTTGCCGTCGTCACTGGATGTGAGCCGCGGCAGGGCGCAACGTGCCGTGGCGCCCGCGCGATGACCTTCGCGCTTCTTGATATTTGTTCGTTTGCAGGCCCCAACAATAAAAAAGCTTCGATGGTTACGTGGTCGGACGGTCGGTAGTTTGAGAGAGAAAACCTCTCCCTCAATCAATCAGGTGAATTGCTTGAACGGACCTTTTTCGACAACGAACGCGCATCGGCGCGGGGTGGACACGCTATGGACCTCATCATTTCAACCGTTCGCAACGTAAAGGCAACCGTCTGCAAGGCAGAAAGAAACGCAAGCAACGCAACCTTGAATAGGTGCACGGCAACGGCACCTGCCGAGTCCGCAGTTGGCCGAATTCTCCGCAAGCCGCGAAAGGAGCGCCTGGCCGCATCCGCCGCGGCTTTTCTACTAGGCGGCGTGGGCAATCTCGGTCTGGTCTCGGTTGCCCACGCGCTAGGCGGAGAGCTACAGCTGTGCAACGTAACCACTTCGACGGGGTATGAATACGACTTCAACGCCGGACCCGCGACGTGGGTATCCTGTGCCTCCCAGGAGGCATTCTCGCTGAACAACGACCAGAGCAATAACGGGGGGACGGGACTTGCCGGTTCGACGGCCCGAATCACTGGCTACGGCGATGGCACGCTGGAACTGAAGGGCGAAAACGGCATCTCGATGCTGAACGGCGTCAACATGAACGGCAACCGGATCACCCAGGTCGGCGTGGGTGTACTGTCGTCCACCAGTCAGGAGGCGGTGAATGGATCGCAGCTTTACGCCACCAACCAGCAAGTGCAGTCCAACAGCGCGGCCATCACAACCTTGGGCGGGTCGGTGGCGCAGAACACGGCAACCCTGAACACGCTGACCACCAACCTCAACAACGGCGCCGTCGGCCTGGTCCGGCAGGATGCGGTCACGGGCGCCATTACCGTGGCTGCCTCCTCGGGCGGCAATGTCATCGACATGACGGGCACTGACGGCACGCGCACCGTCACCGGCGTCGCCAACGGCGTCATCTCGGCAACCAGTACGGACGCCGTCAATGGCAGCCAGCTCTACGCCCTTACGCAACAGGTCGGCCAACTGAATGCCGCCAATGCGTACGTCAGCGTCGACGGCGCGGGCGATGGCAGCGACAACGCGGCAGCGGGCGCAGGCACGATGGGCGCGGCGGTCGGGGCCAACGCGACGGTCACCGCGTCCAACGGCGTGGCCGTCGGCGCCAATGCATCGGCGGCAGCGGCCAACAGTGTGGCGCTGGGCGCGGGTTCGGTGGCCGACCGCGCCAACACCGTGTCTGTCGGCGCGCAAGGCGCCGAACGCCAGGTCACCAATGTGGCGGCCGGCACGCAAAGCACCGATGCCGTGAATGTGGGTCAACTGAACCCCGTGGTGGCCGGCCTGGGCGGCGGTGCGCACATCGACACGGCCACGGGCGCCGTCACCGGCCCGGCGTATCTGCTTAATGGCCAGACGTACTACAACGTCGGCGACGCGCTCGGTTCGCTGGACACCACCGTGCAACGCAACCGCGAAGGCCTGGCCCGTCTGGACAACCGCATCGACCAGACCAACCGCGCCATCGACGACGTTGCGCGCAACGCCTATTCGGGCATCGCGGCCACCACGGCGCTGACCATGGTGCCGGAAGTCGATCCGGGCAAGCGGTTTGCGCTGGGCGTCGGTGCGGCCACGTATCGCGGCTACCAGGCCGTTGCAGTGGGCGCGTCGGCACGTGTGAACGACCGCGTCAAGCTCAAGGCCGGCGTGGGCATGGCCTCCGGCGGGCCCACGGCCGGGATCGGCGCGTCGATGCAGTGGTGATGGCCGCGGGATCACACCGTCACGACATTCAACCCGCCGTTCGCCAGCACTTCCGGATTCGCGCCTGACACAAACAACCGGAAATCGTTGTGCGCGAAGTTGCCGATCACCTTGGCCTGCGTGGCGATGAGGGCGCCCGCGTCGCCGTTGGTCAAGAGGTTGTTGCCGGTGACGGCGGCGTCGAATGCCGGGAAGTGGCTGTAGGCCTCCAGCGCGTTGTCGGCGGCGCGCAGGCAGCGCCACGCGGCGAATTCGCCGCCCGTCTGGATGATGGTCAGCATGGCGCGCGCCGCTTCAGCGCCGAGCCGCAGGCTGGAAAGGTGGTTGCTTTGCAGCGTCAGCGTGCCGTCGCCTTCGGGCACCATCTTGCCCGTGCGGATGCCGCCGCCCAACAGCTTCAACTGATCCGTCGTCAGTTCCGGAAAATCTCCTGATTCCGCAAAGAGCGCGATGCCGCCGCGCAGTCGGTTGTCGCGCACAGTGGTGTCGGCGTCGTTGTCCAGCAGCGCCAGCGCGCAGGACATCGGATCGGCCAGCAGCGCGGCGGCAAGCGCGGCGATGGCGGGGCGCAGGCGCTTGGCCGCTGGCGTTTCGCGGCCCAGCTGCGTGGCCAGCGTCGTCAGGGCCGACTGGATGCGCGGCGTCATCGTCAACGCGTTTCCTGCGGCGCCGGCGCGCAGCAGCGCGGCGATCTCGGTGGTCATCGCCTTGCGCGCGTCCAGGGGTTGGCGCGATAGTGCCGAGGCGGCGCGATCGTCGTCATCGTCCAGCACTGCCTCGGAGGAAAGCGCGCGCTTTAACGCGGCCAGCGTCGGGGCGCGCGTGAAGAGCTGGTCGAGGCGTTCGGCGTTGCCGCGGCCGGCGGCATAAAGACGGCAGGTCTCGATGTGCACGCGCCGGCTGCCGTCGACCCGCACCAGGCTGTTGCCGGGCCCGGCCGGCCCCGCGCAGTCGACGCGCGACAGCCGCAGGTCGGCGCATTGGTTGAAAGCGATCGCCGCCGGTTGGCCGCGCCGCGTGATCACCAGGTCGGCGATGGACACGCTGGCAAAGCCGTCCAGGCTGAACATGCGTTCATCCAGCATCAGCCGGCTGGCCGGGCCGCACCCATGGAGCATCAGGCGCACGCGCGGCCCCTTGATGATGAGGTCATCGTCCAGCTTGTGTTCGCCGGGCGTCAGGCACAGGGAGATGTCCATGCGGTCCTGTCCGATGAGCGTGCGCAGCGCGTTGTCCAGCGTCGGGAAATCGCCCGCCGGGCCGACGGTAAGGCAGCAGCCGCCGCCGTGCGTGCGCCGGCACAGCGCATCCAGGGCTTTTTGCACCGAATAGGCTTGTTCCGCGAGCAGGTCCGCGCAGTTGCGCGGGTCGTAGGCCACCTCGGACGCCAGCGCCAGGGTTGCCGTGTAGCGCAGCGGCAGGTAGCGATCAGGCGCGGGCTGGCCCGCGCGCAGCAGTTGCGCCGTGGCGCGTTGCACGGGGCGGGCGGCATCGCAGGCAAGGGACCAGGCGACGGACGCCACGCCGTCGGCGCCGGTCCCCACGTCCTGCGTGGCCGTGCCATTGGGCAGGCGGCCGGCGTCCACCGTAAAGCGCACGACGGCGCCCGCCACCGGCAGGCTGCCGTTGGCCACACCCGCGCGCAACTCGGAAGGCAGCGGCACGACATCCGGCGTCATGGCGGGATTGGGCTTGACGCTCTGCCCGTCGCCGCCCGCGTAGTAAAGCTGGGTCAGTTCCGTCAACGCGGGAAAGAGCGGGCGGCAGTCGCTGATGGCGGTCCACGCGCCGCCCTGCCAGCGCAGCAAGGCCAGCCGCGCAAACGCCCGCAGGATCCCGGCGGGCGCGTTGAAGGCGGGCTTGCCGTCGGGCATCTGCGGCCATTCAATGGAGGCGGTGGCGGTGCGCGCGGGAATCAGCCAATAGTCGCCCACGCGCAGGCGGCCTGGGGAAAACTTGATTTCGACGCCGTCCTGCTCCAGCTCCACCCAGCCGGCGTTGGCGCTGTTGATGGGCGCGGGCGTGATTTCCGCGACGCCGTCCCAACGGCGCACGCGCGGATTGGACGGAAAGCGCGCCGCATCCAGCGCGTGGCCGATCAGGCTGGCCGGATCGATGGTGACCGTGTTGCCGTCGGTGCGCACCACCTGCGCCAGCGGGCCCGGCTGTCCCAGCAGTTCGTGCGTGTCATCCAGAAATTCGACCCAGCAGCCCGCGGTGATGGCCAGCACGTCGTCGCGGCCGATGCTGGCAACTTCAAATTCGTTGGCCACGGGGTCGTCCAGCCAGCGCACCACACGCGACAGGATGCTGCCGTTTTCGCGCGACCACTTGTAGCGCGCCTTGCCCGCGCCCGCGCCGTCCTGGTGGATCTCGATGCGGTAGAGATGGTTTTCCAGCAGACGGTAGCCGGCGTCGGGCGGCAACTGGCACGGCGTCTTGGGCGGCACGCTGGCTTCGGCGCGCGCGGCCATGCGCGCATCGGGCGGGGCGATCAGCGCATCCCACGCCGGCAGCGCCGACAGGCAGGTGAGGGCGGCGTCGGGCGCGCCGACCTGCATCAGCTTGACCTGCCACACCGTCTTTTCGCGGGTGGCGGTGTCGGGGCCGCCCAGCGCGACCTCGCGCATGCTGGTGTCGCCGGCCGGCAGGTCGAGCGTGCACAGGTGGCGCTGCCACGCTTCCAGATAGGCCAGGTACATGCCCTCGGGCGGCGGCGCGGCTTGCCCGCTCGATCCGAAGACAACCACGCCATCGATGTCGGCCGGCGTGAGGGCGGGCGGCGGCAGCGGCAGGACGGACGCGCCAGCCGGCAGCACGGGCGATGCCGTCGGCGGCATGTCGGGCTGCTTGGCCACGGTGGCGGGCTGCGGGTTTTCGCACAACAGGCCGTCCAGATACAGGCGGCCTGCCGACAGCGACAGGTCTTTGCCGGCAGGCGCCAACGCAAAGCCCGGCGCGGCCAGCGGCACGCCCACCCGGCCGACCGTGTCTGCCGTCTCGGTTTCGATGCGGCGGTTCAGGATGTCCTGCTGCTCGTTCCAGTCCGAATCCATCTGCACGCGGCCCTGCTGCATGCGGACAGCCCGGTAGCGCCGGGCGGGGTCGAATGTGAGGCGGCTGAGATCGGCTTTCATGGTGTTGTTCCCGAAGACAGGGGGCTCAGTTCACGGGGATCAATCCCGCTTCGAGTCCGAAGCGCAGATACTCGTCCAGCGCCTGCCGCAGGTTGGCTTCGCGCTGGGCTTGCAGCAGGAAATTCCAGGCGCCCATTTCGGCGCCGTTGTCCGCGCCTTCGCGGATCTCGAGCGCGCAGCCGCGCGCCAGTTGGCCGTAGGACGGCGATCCGAACTGCGTGGAGGTAAACGAGGGGACCACGCGCGCCGCCGCGCGCTTGGCGGCTGCGGCGCCCAGGTCCTGCATGGCCAGGTCCGGCTGGCAGCGGTAGCGCCGGGGCGTGACTGACGGCATGGGCACGTGGCAATAGCGCACGCAGCCTTCCTGGCGGCGGTTGATGGCGAGCGGGCCGCCGAACAGCGTGTTGGACGCGTCGAGCCGCCCGACCGCCACGCGCCCGAACAGCGTGCTGGCCAGCACGCGCAGGGCGCTGTCATCCACGTCGACCGCGGCAGCCGCGCTGCCTTGCGCATCGATCAGGCACGCGTCGATCTCGACGGCGGCAAGCGGCGTCGCGCAGCGCACCGGCCCGCTGATGCAGCGCGTAAGGCTCAATTCAAGTTCCGGCGCCGCGCCGCTGTGGCGCACGCCGCCGCGCGCGGGCGCCAGCGTGCAGTGGCGCAGCGCCACGGCACGCAACGTGCCTTCCAGCCGCAGGCGGCCATCGACCAGCAGCCCGTCGAGCCGCACGCGCGTGCTGGCGTTGCCGCGCAGCCGCCAGTCGCCCCGCAGCACCGGCCGTCGCAGCGGGGCCGCCTCGATCAAAAGATGCGTGTCGGGCAGCACCAGATCGGGTGCGATGGCTTCGGTGCCGTCGTGGTCCAGAACGATGCGCACCCGCTGGCCTGCCTGCACCGCGGCCAGCGCCGCCGCCAGCGTGGGCGTAGCCGCCGAGGGCACGCGCAGTTCGATGTCGAAGTTGTCTTCGGACGCCGCGTCCGCGTCATCGCCAACCGGGGCGCTGCGGTCGTACGGACCCGCGCCAATGTCGCCGGGAAAGCCATACGCAAAACGCACCTGTACCGATTGCGCGGTGATGCCGGGCGGCAGCGCAAGGCGTCCGCGGTGCGGGTCCAGGCCCACCAGCACGCCGCCCGCAACAGGGAAGCTGCGGTCCGGCCGCCCGGGCTTGCGCGCCTTGACCAGCAGCGACGCGTCGGGCCGGCGCCAGTCCTCGGGGGAAACGCCGGGGATGGGCGCCAGGTTGCAGATGACCAGATGCTCGGGCGGCACGGCCTGTCCGTCCAGCCACACCTGCACGACCGGGCCGCCGCCGCTCTCGGCAAACCCCCCTTGCGGCGGCGCGTCGCCGTCGGTCAGCGCCTGGCGGCGCGCTTCCAGTTCGGCGTGCAGATCGCGCCAGGACAGCGGTTCGGGCACGTTGACCGGCTCGGCCAGGTGGTCGATGTCGGTCTCCGTGCGGGGCCGGTTGAACAGCGGCTGGTCGCGGCCCAGCGGATCGATGGTGTAGAAGCCATCGCGGGTCGTGGCGGGGGCGGCGTCGCCGCGCTGCACGGTGTAAGACTGCAGCCGCCACAGGAACAGCGCGACGTTGGGCAGGTTGTAGCGCCCGGCTGGCAGCGCGCGCACATCGGCCGTGTGCAGCTCGGCGCCAAAAGGACCGTCAACGCGTTCCATTGCGCGGGAATCGCGCAGATCCGGTGTGCGCAGCGCGTGCGGGCGCGGATGGTTGACGTGCTGGGTGGTGGCGACGCGTTCAAAGCACTCGGACACGCGGCTGCGCCAGCCCGTGGCGTCGGCGGCCAATTCTTCCAGCACGAGTGCGGTGCCCTTGCGCCGGCGCAGCCGCAGCGTGTTGGCGACCAGCGCGCGGGGCGAGAACGCGGCGCCGACGGGGTACAGCGCGCGCACGCCCAGCAGATCGCCCAGGTACGGCACCACCCAGTCGTCGCAGGTCTCGATGAACCAGTTGTCGTAGAGCCGGTTCACGTCGGCGTCCACCAGCGCGCCCTGGCGCGCCAGCACGTCCAGCAGCGCGCGCAGCGGGCCGCCGGCCGCGACGTCGCGTTCACGGTAGAAGGCCGGCAGCAGGGCCATCAGCGCATCGGCATCCAGGCGGGTGTTCATGTGCGCTCCGTGAGCAAGATGCTTGCCGGGTCAGGGCGCAGCAGTTCGGCCGGTTGCAGGCTGCCTTGCTGCCACCGCGCGGTGCGCGCCGGCAGCGTGGCGCCGGGCCCGTTGCTGCGCCGCGTGGTGACGGGGGACAACCCCGCGCTCAGTCCCGCACCCAGTCCAGAGCCCAGCCCCGGGTTCAGTCCAGTATTCAGCCCCCCATCCAGCACCAGCGAATCCAGATCCACCCACTGCACGCCCGGCACGCCTTGCAGCACGGTCAAGACTTCCGCGCCGTGCACCGGCTGACCGAATGCGCGCGCGGCAAAGCCAAAGGCCTCCAGCACGCGGGCGCGGGCCGCCTGCAATACCTTGGGCGTCTCGTAGCGGGGATCGATGCCCAGACCGGCCCGCAGGCCGAAATCCAAATAGCGGCACGGCGCCACGCGCAGCGGCTGGTAGGGCGGCCGCGCCCCATCGATTGCCGCGAGCAGATTGCGATACAGCGCGCCGGCAGGATCCAGCGCGGCGCCATCCTCGCCGGCGACGGTCAGATGCACGAGCCGTTGTTCCCCATCCCACAGCCACACCGCCTGCGACTTGCCGATGCCGGTGAACGCGGCGGAAAAATCCTCGAAGTCGCGCAGCGAGACGATGCGGTCCAACGTGCGCACGCGCAGCGGCGCATTGCGGCGGGCGGCGTCGCCGGCTTCGGGATCCACGCCGCCGGTGGCGGCTGCCGGATTGACGACCGCCTTGACGCCCGGCGCGCGCGTAAGCAGCACGTTCAGTTGACCACGCGCGACGTTGCCTTCGCGGCCCAGGCCGACGCGATAGCGCGCCTCTACATTGCCCGACCCCGACGGCAGCCGCGCGCCGTGCAGGCCGTCGCCGAACTGCACCGTGGCGCCGCCGCTGTCGTCCAGCCGCAGCAGATAGGCGCGATCGTCCGGCGCCAGCTCCGTGATGCGCGGCGCTTCGGTCCACAGCAGGCCGTCCACGCGGACCTCCAGACTGCTCGCCGCGCCGCTTGCCGTGGGCGCGGGCACGAAGGTCAGCGGCTTTTGCTGCAGCGTGAAGCGCTGGAACGCCCGGTTGCCGGCGCCGCTGCCCAGCACCTCGGGCTGGATGCGCATCTGCCGGCTGTCGCCGTGGCTGGCCGGCGCGACGTTGGCGTTGATGCGCACCGTGGCGGGCAGATAGGCGTGCGCCAGATCGGCGTCCAAGTGCAGCGACGTGCGGCCGCCAGCGCTGTCGTTGCGCTGGATGCGGACGATGTCGCTGGCTTCAGCCAACGTGACCGTGGCGCGCGCGCCGTCCTCGAATTCCAGATCCGCGCTGGCGCGGTCGCGCGCCACGCGCACGTTGGCCAGCGCGTCGCCGCGCAACAGCCGGTCGCGTGGCGCGATGTTCGCGGCGTCGGCCTCGTCCAGGATCAGCCCCGACACCGCCAGCACGCGGTCTTGGGGCAGGTCGGGTTCGTACGACGCCAGCACCAGCGCGTGACCCTGCGTGAGGCCGGACGCGGGGCGCACGCCCCAATCCAGCGCATCGGATTCGCCGTACGCGGTGGTCTCGCGCACGGCGTCGTTGAACTGTTCGCGCAGGCGTTCGCCCCGCAAGGTCAGCCGGGTGGTCGGCCCGGCCAGCGCAAAGCCGGTGCGCGCGTCGGGGCCGGCGTCGGCAATGCGGTAGAGCTCTTCATACCCCGGCATGGACAGCATGGCCCAGCCGCCCGTCACCCATTTCGGATAGACGGCGTCCAGGTGCACGCCGTGCACGTCGGCGGGGAACAGGCTGGCGGCGGGTATCGTCTGGCGCGCCAGGCCCGGTCCGGACCACGCGAGCGCAAGGGTGGCGTCGCCGCTGGCCTCGTAATAGTCGATGCGGATGTCGTGCTTGCGGCCTGCCGTTAGCCGGGCGCTGGCGCTGTACTCGGTAGGCGATTGCTCGCGCCACTGGTCGATGAGCAGGTTGCCGTCCACCCACAGCCGCACGCCGTCGTCGGCCGTGACGTGGAAGGTGTAGCTGCCGCTGCCCGGCGCGCGCACCCAGCCGGTCCAGCGCACGCAGAAGTTGTCCGCGGGCATGCCGTCGCCTGGGCCGCCCGCCGCCCACCGGAAATCCAGTTGCGGATCGGTGCGCGTCATTACCCGTTCGCTGAAGCTGCGGCCGCGGTAATACTCGCCGTACAGGCCGGACCCCGCGCCGCTGGCGCCCGGCGGATCGGAGATGTCGGCCAGCGTGTAGCCCGGCCATTGCGGGAACTGGCTGAAGGACGGCTTGGCGTCGTCGGCCATACCCAGATAGGCCGCGCGCAGTGTGGCGGGCATGGCGCGCCAGTCGGGCGCGTTGTAGCCGAACAGCCGCGCCTGCGCGCGCAGCGCGTAGCAGCGCGGATGGCGGCGCGCAGGCTGCACGTGCGGGGCCGCGCTGCCCAGGCCGCGTTCCAGCGAGATCAGCGTGTAGGCGGGCGCGCCGTCTTCGCCGGGGCCCGGCACATACTCGCGAACCTGCGTCAGGCGGCGGAAGTCCCAGTTTTCGTTGCCGGGGTCGCGCACGCGTTCGTCGCCGACGATCAGCACGGCGTCGCCGGCTTTGAGGCGCGTGGCCGCCCCGGCCAAACACAGCGTGCGCGCGCCAAAGCGTGGCGGCGCCGGTTCCAGCCACGCCAGTTCCAGCGCGTTCCAGGCGGCGCGCGCCTCGACCGCCTGCAAGGTTTCGAACGTCTGCGCGCGTTCATCCTGCGCAGGCACGCTTTGCGCGCGCGTCCACGGCTCGATGCGCGCGCGTAGTCGCGCGCCGGGCGCGGTTTCCATCGAGAACGCCAGCCACGTCGTTGCCGCCACTCCGGGCCGCAGTTCGTAGCCGATGGCCCGTGCAAGCGATTGCACCGACCGGCGCTCGGTCGCCGTCCGCAGATAGCCCTCGTTGCCGATGCGCTCCTGATAGAACGCCAGCACGTCCAGCACCGCAGCCCACGCGTCGAACAAGGCGATGACCGGGTCGTCACGGTCGCGTGTGGTCAGCGCGGCCAGCACCGGCGATCGCGCCAGGTCGGCTGTCAGGCTGGCCAGAAACCGGCCATGCGTGCCGATGCGCAGGCGCAAGGCGGGTTGGCCCGGCGGGTTGTCCAGGTCTGATGGCGTCAGCGCAGGCTGGCCGGCGCAGCAGCCGCAATCGGCGGGGGTTGTCATGATCCGCCCTCCACGATGAAGTCGATACGGCCGTTCTCCGGAAAGTTCGGGTCGCCGTCGGCGCGCAGCACTTCCAGCGGCGCAATCAGCAGGCGGCCGGTGTCCAGTTCGCCGGCGGGGTCGCGGCCCCAGCGCTGGAAGCGTTCGGCCCGCGCAGATGCCACGCCCGGCACCGCCATGACGGCGCGCATCAGCGCCGACAGCGCCAGCGGCGTGCCGAAGGTGTAGCGGTCGGGATGAAAAAAGCCCGGCCGGCCCGCGCGGTCCAGCCCCGCGGTGAAGGCATCGCGCAGCGCCGCCTTGACGTCCGCGGCAAAGTGGCCCGGCGCGGCGCAGACGCGCACCAGGATGTCGAGCGGCACGTGCACGGGATCGGAGAATTCCAGGTCCTGTCCGGCCAGCCGGAAGCGCTCCATGAAGGCGCGCAGCGTGGCGCGAAAGGGCGCGTCCACCTCCCGCCCGCCGCGCCGGTCGACGGTCAGAAAGACCGTGTGCCAACTGCCCGTCCAGCGCAGCCGGGCCGCCGCGCGCTGCACCTGCGGATGGCGTTCGGCGAGGCGCGCGTAGTCGTCGGCCGTGACCGCGCGTTCCTGCACGCGGAAAGCCTCGGGTGCGTTGAGCTTGATGGCGTCGGCCGGTTCCGGCGCCGCGCCGCCCTGCGCGGGCAGCGGATTGCGCACGCGCGCCACGCCCAGCATCAGGTCCGCATCGTCGGTGACGAGCGCGCCGATGGCCTCGGCGCCCACGTTGCCCTCCGCTCCGCCGCCCAGCCGGTAGCGCGCCAGCAGGCGTTCGCCGGCCACGGGAGCGGCGCCGTAGCGGTTGTCGCCAAAGCGCAGCCAGGCCGCGCCATCGGTTTCCGTTTCGACCACGAACTCGCGCGCGTCACGGGCGCTGGCCAGCAGGCTGCGCTGGGGGGACCACGCCGGGCTGGCGGGGGCGGGCACGTCGTCGGGCTGATCGGCGTCGTCCGCCTGCAGCGACATGCCGCTGGGCAGCGCGCGGCGCGGGTCCTGCGCCAGCGCCGCACCGGCGGGCAGCAGGGCGGCCACGGCGAGGTCATGCCGGTAGGGTTCGGCGCAGGCCAGGCCCGCGTCCGGCAGGCGGGGGCGGTAGGGCCGCGACGCGGGCGCGTCGCGCGCGGTGGCCGTGTCCGGCAGTAGCGGCGTCCAGTCGCGCTGCATGCCGTGGTCGGCCAGGACGACGTTGCCGCGCGCCACGGACACGGCCCGCTTGACCAGCGCGCCGCCGTCGTCGAACTCGCGGCTGACGCACAGCGGAAACGGCAGCGCGTCGTCCGGATGCCAGGCGATCAGCAGGAGGTCGGTGCCCGTCAGGTCGTCGCGGCCGGCGCGGATTTCGGTCAGGCGCACGGCCACGCGATGCGTGCGGTCGGCGTCGGCCTTGCGGCCCGTCAACGGGTCGATCGTTTCCTCGAACACCAGCACGTCGCCGGGGGCAAGCGTCAGCGGCGGATCGTTCACCAGCGCCGCCTGCGTCTGGCCGCGCGGCAGGCAGTAGGCGGGATCGGCGAAATCATGCAGAAAGATGCGGCTGTGCGCGGCATGCAGCGTCAGGTCGTGCAGCGTCTCGAACACTTCAATGCCGGCCGCGGGCAGCCCGTCCAGCACGTCACGGCGGCGCACGGGCTCGGCAAGCGCGGCTTCGGGCGTGCTGGTCAATAGCGGCGTGCCCGCCGGGATGAGCTTGCCGTCACCCTGCGCGTTCGCTTCGATCGCGACAAACACGCGCGCGTTGCAGCCGTCATGCAGCGGGTAGTCCAGCAGACGCGCATGCCGCCGCAGCGAGGTCCGGCGGCGCGCGGTGTCCAGATAGGCCTCTGTGGCGGCGGCGTCCTGCGCGTAGGAAAGATGGTCGGCCACGTAGGCCAGCGTTTCCACGAGCGCCACGGTGAAATCCGCGGGATTGCGCTCGGTGAAGTCGGGCATGCTTTGCGACAGGCGGTCCAGCATCAGCCGCCGGAAGCTCTCGTAATCCTTGGCAAGGTAATCGAGCAGCGGCTCGGGCGGTGCCGGCGCATCGCACGCGTGCGTGTCGGCGCAGTCGAACTCCGACGGGCAGCCCGCCTTGAAGTTGATCTCGATGGTGGACAGGCACAGGTCAAAGCCCGGCGCCGGCGCGTCGGGGTCGGCCGGGTTGACGAGCGCGAGCGTGTACCACGAGAAATCGCCGGCCTTGTCCACGGTCAGCCGGATCTCGTTGCCCGACAGCACCGGGTCCGCGGCCAGCGCGATGCCGCGGATGCGCGCGCCGCCCTCGATGCGCACGTGGGCGCGGCCGATGCCGGACACCGGATGCGCGCAGACCACGCGCACCGTGCGCTGGTCGGCCGCGTCAATTTCGACAAAGGCGATGCCGTTGTCGCCGGGCGGCTGCTGGGCGCGCAGCAGTTGCAGCCGGCGCGGGTTGGCGCTGCGGAACTGGCGGTTCATGGCACGTCCCGCGTAAAGCGCGCCAGACGCCGTTGCTGGCCTTGGCGCAGCACGTACTGCACGTCGACCTGCAATGTTGCGTCGCGGTGCGCGACGTTGACGGATTCCACCGCGATGCGCTCGCCCAGCCATTGCTGCAACGCGCCTTGCACGCTCATCTGCACGGCGGCGGCCAGCGTGTCGCTGTTGGGCGCAAACACCAGTTGCAGCAGCCCGCAGCCGAAGTCCGGCCGGTTCACGCGCTCGCCCGGCACGGTGAACAGCACCTGCTCGATCATGTCGCGCACGTGCGTGGCGTCGTCGGCATTACGGCTGCGGCCGCGCGCGTCGGGTTCGAACGGAAAGCGCAGGAGGGCCATGGCAATGCGTCCTTACATGCCCACGACGCGCGCCTGCGCCTGCAACGCAAGCATCGGCGTGCCGGTGGGCATGCAGATCGACGAGCCCGCCTGCAGCGCGGCCGGCATCCCGCCGATCAGCACGCGCGTTGCGCCGGCGAGCCACATGCCGGTGACACACGGGCCGTTGCCCGACGGCGGCGGCGGAAACGCGCAGCCCGCGATGGAATACGTCGACAGGATGGTCACGGCCGGCTGGCCCGACAGCAGCACGCGCGGGTTGGGCGACGTCGGGATGGCCTGGCCGCCGTGCGAACACTGCACGGTGGCGCCGAGATGCAGCAGGGGTCCGGGCATGCTCTGGCCTCCTCAGGTCACCGTCAAGGCGCCCTGGTTGATGTTGACGGCCGGGCCGGCCAGCACCACCGTCGCGCCCTGGCCGTTGGACAGCGTGATGCCCACGTCGCTGATCGAAATCATCGCGCCCGTTTTGGTCTTGAGCAGAATGCCGCCGGTGGGGCCCGGCAGATCGGAAATCATCAATGTGTTCTGCCCGCCGGTCTGCAGCACGATGCTGGGCGACACGGGCAGCCCGGCCAGCGCCAGCGCGGGAACTTCGGCGGCCGATCCCCAGAATCCCCCAACCCAGATCGGGTAGTCGGGCTTGCCCTGTTCAAACTCCACCCATACGCCCGCACTGACCTGCGGCACGACGAACACGCCGCTTTGCTGGCCGGCGAACGGCACGCACGGCATCGCCCAGCTTGAGACGCCCAGGCCCAACACGTCGGGCACCTGCACCTGGATGCGGCCCATCTGCATGGGATCGACGTTGTTGATCACCACACCGCGGAATTTGCCGTAGTGGCGTTGGGGTTCTGTCATGGGGGCACCAGGGGCAGGGTGGAGATAAGACCGTTGCGGGCCAGCGAGAATTGCTGCCGGAATTCGCCCGCCTTGAGCGAGCTGTCGACGCGCTTGACGTAGTACAGGCCATCGAACGCCAGCCCCGCGCCGCGCACGCCCACCAGTTGGCGCGACTTGAGCACATGGCCGTAACGCAACACGTTGAGCGATCCATCGGCGGTCACGGCGTCGGCGGTGGTGCCGGCGGCCATGGCCAGACCTTTGCCCAACGCGGCGGCCGGTGACAGCTTGGCGGTGTCTTTCAGCAGCGTCAGCCCCTTGGCCAGCGGCGGCAGCAGGCCCAGCGGCGGACTGGTCAGGCTGACGTCGGGAACGGGCAGCGGAATCGGAAACTTGGTCAGCGGATTCTGGATAAAGATGACCGGCAGCGCCGCGTCCGACTGGTTCACCGCGAACGACAGCGACTCGACATTGCTGTGCACGTCCATGCCCAGGTTGAGCGCGGGCTGCACCGGTCCCAGCCGGATTTCCGGTCCCCAGTACGCCACGTTGGCGCCGGGCAGCGGGCCGGGCTCGATGTAGAACACGTGGCCCACTTCCCGCGCCAACTGGCGTACATAGGCGAGGTCCGTGCCTTCGTGCAGCGGAATGCGTTCCACCGGAATCGGCACGTCGGTGAAGGGCGACGGCACGACCAGCGGCAGCATCCCGTACAGCGCGTAGCGGCCAATGATGGCGGCAACCCGAGCGGGCGGCGGCATGGCCGGGTAGGGCAGGCCGCTCATGTCCTGCTTGTCCATCGCCACCGTCAGGTCCTCGCCGGTGACGGTCAGCCGCGACTGGCCGGGCGCGTTGCCGTCCGTGATCTCCTGGCGCGTGACCAGCCCGTCCATCAGCACGGTGGGCAGCCCGTTCAGCGTGGCGACCAGGATGACGCGCAGCCACGGCACCTGGCCGCCTGCGATCACCAGCAGCGTATGCAGCGGCGAGCGGTTGCTGACGGAGAACGTGAGCTGGAATCCGCCCGGCCCGTCCGCGGATGACGACACCTCGACGCGCTCCAGGCCGTCCATGATGGGGCGGGGCGCAGGCACCGGCAGGCCAGGGCCGACCAGCAGCGTCAGGTGCACGCCGCTAAGCATCGTTGCCTCCGAAGGGCGCACCACCGAAGGGAGGACCCAACGCGGCGGGCAGCGTTACGCGCAGGCTGCGCCCGGGCACTTCCAGCGCGGCCGGACGCGGCGCGTCGTTGCCGTCCGCCAGGCGCCAGAACTGCAGCGGATCGCCCAGCGCCGCAGCGGCAATCCGGTCCAGCCGGTCGCCTGGGGCGACCGCGACCTCGCCCACCGCGGTCAGCGCCGCCGGGTCCGGCAAAAAGCGGCGGCGCAGGTACACGAGCGGCCGGCCGTCCGGCCCGGGCATTTCCGCCGTGGGCACGTCGTAGTACCGGCTGTTGGCTGGGAAGCGCTGCACGCTCATGGCAGGGACTCCAATCCGACGGAACCCAGGTCGCCCAGACCGGCCAGCGCGGCCAGCCGTTCCTTGCGCTGCTGATACACCAGGTACAGATGGCCGCCCTTGTCGCCAAAGCCCAGATCGCCCACGTGCAGCACGCGCAGGCCCAGCGACACCTTTGCGCGGATGGGATTGAGGCGCGCGTCGAAAGCCTCTTCGGTAATCGAAAAGTCCGTCACGCGCACCGGCACCACGCGCTCGCGGCTCCACACGAACAGGCTCAGCGGCGCGACCGTGGGCGCGATTTCCAGCGTGCCCAGGTTGGCGATCTGGTTGTTGCGGATGAGCGCGGCGCTGTCCGGGTAGACAATGGTCTCCAGCGCGGCCAGCTGCGCATGGATGCCCGTGTCGCGCGCCTGCGGATGATCGTCGGGAAATTCAAGCTGATCGGTGGCGTCCAGCTCGGCGTCCAGCCGGATCGTCTCGGACGGCGGACCTTTCAGGCGCAGCGGTTCGCCTGCCGCGCCGCCGTCGTCCACGCTCTGCGGCTGCAGCGAGCGCGTCAGGGTCTCGGGGTTGTATTGCAGCGATATCACGCGCTGCACCGCCCCGCTGGCCGGATCGATCAGGATGATGCCGCCGCGCAGCAGGCGGGGCGAAAGCGGTCCGCTCATGGATAGGCCTGCGGTTCCGCGGCGTTGCGTACGGCGGTGATGCGCTGCGCGCCCACCAGCGCTTCCGGCCAGTGGCGCGCGGCGCTGAAGAGGTCGGGGCGGTAGTCGAACTCCAGCACGAAGCGCGACACCGGCACCCGCGCCGCGCAGTCCAGTTCGACGGCGCGCAACTTGCCCGGCGGCTCGTCGACCATCGTGACGTCGGCGTAGCGCGTCTGGCACAGTTCCAGCACCTCGCCCACGGTCTTGCCAATCCAGTCTTCCATGGCGGCTCCTAGATCAGGTTCATGTTCTTGGGCACGGCGCTGGCGTCGTCCGGCCGGCAGGCGCGATAAAAGCAGATGCCGCAGCCGTCGACCGAGGCCCGCACGGCGGTCTCGACCTTGGCCTGGAACGTGCCGGTGGCGGCGGCGAACGCGTCGTTCCAGCGGGCCTTGAAATCGACGCCGCGCTTGCGGCAGTCGTACACGGCCTCGTAGTCCTGGATGTTGAGCGCGTAGTTGCAGCTGCCGGCGCCCACGTACTTCACCCACCCCTGATTGCCGGCCATGAAGTTGGCCACGTCGCCGCCCGAAAACGCCACGCCGAGCTTCGACTTCTCCGACTTGCTGTAGGGATGGGTGTGGAAGGTGCCGAGCGTGTAGTCGCCCTTTTTCTCGGCGGGCAGGCTGATGCTGCCGCCGCCGCCCGATCCGGTGCGGATGACGCGCTTGCCGTCCTTGTCGGACACGATGCGCCCGCCATGTTCCTGCACGGTATCGCCGCCGTGGCCGGACTTGGACCAGGCCTCGTTGACCGCGTCATACACGTCGTCCGGCATGGTGTGCGTAGCGGGGCACTTGCGCGCCTCGGCTTCGGCCACGCGCAGGTCGCCCATGCCGGCGCGCTGCACGGTCTGCGCCAGGCCCGGCGCCGCCGTGGGCCGTGACAGGCTGTGCGCGGCGCGGTCGGCTTCCGCTTCCTGCGGCGAGTGCGACGGGCCCAGTTCCAGCGGTAGCCCGGGCCGGTAGCGCCCCTGCTGCTGCACGACGTGCGCCAGTTCGTGCGCCAGCAGGTCGCGGCCCTGGCGTGTGTCCGGCGCGTAGCGGCCCGCACCGAAGGCGACGTGCGGGCCGACGGTCCAGGCCTGCGCATCCAGCGCGCGCGCCGATTCCGCGGCCCGCGCATCGGCGTGGATGCGCACGCGCCCGAAATCGTGGCTGTAGCGCCGCTCGAATTCCATCCGGTCGGCGGTGGCCAGCGGCTGGCCCGCGCTACGCAGCACGTCCTCGACCTGATCGGGCACGGCAGCCCTTGCTCGACCGGCAGACGACGAGGCGGCGCATTTCGACTTGCCGCCGCACCCGCAGGCGCATCGCCGCATCACCAGGCGCGAGCGCGGCGGTGCGGTGTCCGGCCGCGGCGCGAACAAGGACGTTCTCATGGCTCGGCTCAATGCTTCAGATGAAACGTGTCCGCGATGGCGCGGCCCGCCTGCGTGCCCGTCTGCGCCGGTTGCGCGCCGTCCGCCACGGTGCGCACCTCTTCGGCATGGGCATCGGCGGCCGCGCCGCCGTTCTGCGCAGCCCGCCGGACCAGCTCGTGGACCAGCGCAGCAACGAACGCATTGCGTTGGGCCGCGTCATGGCTCGGCAGGCTCAGCGCGCGGATATGCAGGTGAATTGCGGATTTCATGGCCATCCCCTCGTTTCGGCATCGGCCAGCGGCCGTTCCCGTTTGGCGGCTTCGGCGTGCGCGGCTTGCAGCACGTGAGCCATGGTGACTTCGGAGCCGGCGTCGGCGGCCAGAAAGGCCGCGTTCAGCGCGACGTTGCGGATGCTGCCGCCCGTCAGGTTCAGGCGCGCCAGTTGGTGCGGGTCGAGATCGCGGGTCGGCGTGGCGGCCGGGAACACGCCGCGCCAGATCCGCGCGCGCTGCTCCAGGTCAGGAAACGGAAACTGCACGACAAAGCGCAGCCGCCGCAGAAAGGCGCTGTCCAGGTTGGACTTCAGGTTGGTGGTCAGCACCGCGAGGCCCCGGTACGACTCCATGCGTTGCAACAGGTAGCTGATTTCGATGTTGGCGTAGCGGTCGTGGCTGTCCTTGACCTCCGAGCGCTTGCCAAAGAGCGCGTCTGCCTCGTCGAACAGCAGGATCGCGCCGCCGTCTTCCGCGGCTTCGAAGAGGCGCCGCAGATTCTTTTCGGTCTCGCCGATGTACTTGCTGACGACGGCGGACAGGTCGATGCGGTACAGGTCCAGCCCGGTTTCGCGCGCCAGGACCTCCGCGGCCAGCGTCTTGCCCGTGCCGCTTTCGCCGGTGAACAGGGTGGCAAGACCCAGGCCTCGCGACTGCGCGGCCGCGAACCCCCAGTCTTGATGGACCCGATAGCGCTGGCGCAGATGCGCGGCGATCTGGCGCAGCACGGCGCGCTGCGGCTCGGGCAGCACCAGGTCGTCCCAGCCTGCGGCCGGCGTCAGGCGCTGCGCCAAGCCGTCCAGCTTGCGGCGGCTGGCCTGCGCGCAGCCCTGCCACAGCACGGCGGCCGGATCGGCGCCGGGTTCCTGCAAGGCGGGGGCGAGCGCGGCGGCGGTGCGCTGCAGGGTCCGCGAGTCCAGCCCGAACTGGCTGGCCGCCTGGTCCACGGCATCGCCGACGCGCGCGGCGGCTTGCGGCCCCAACGCCTGCCTCCACAGCGTTCTGCGGTCGGCCTCTTGCGGCCGGGAGACGGCGCACGGGCGCGAGGCCGCGCGCAGCGTGACGGGTTCGCGCACGCCCACGAGGCACAGCCCGCCAGCCTGTTCCACCAGATGCCGCGCCGCCGGCGTCAGGCCCTCCGAGGCGTCGATGAACAGGGCGGCGCCCAGCAGCACGGCCTCGCGCTGCCAGAGCGTCAGCATGACGTTGCGATCGGCGGCGTCCGCCGGCACGTCTTCTGCCTGCAACGCCAGGCACGCGAGGCCCGCAGCATGCGCGGCGCGCGCCGCCACGTCTTCCTGCGCGCCGGCGTCATCGCCTTCCAGCACAAATACCGGCAGCGGCGTGCCTTGCGCGGCGGTGACCTGCGCGGCGATCTGTTTCGCCGCCGCTTCGTGCGCGGTCGCCGTGTGGGGCAGGGGCAGCGCCGGCCGCAATAGCGGGCGCAGTCGCGCGTCCGGCTCGTTCAGGCCGGCCAGGTAGTGCAGCACGCGTTCGTCGATGCGCAGGCGCGCGGTGCTCAGGTCGGCCGTGTCGTCCACGTCCAGCAGGCGCCAGCGGCGCAGCGGACGCTGCGGCGACAGGGCGCTCCAATGCGCGCCTTCCAGCTCGGCCAGCGCCAGCGCGAAGCTGGCATGACGCTGGCAGCCGGTCCGGCCGTTCGCGTGGGCGCACAGATCGGCCAGCACCGCATCCATCTCGATGCCGGCGCACAGCAGCAGCAGGTCGCGCTCGAACGCCGACAGGCCGAAGGTGGCGGTCAACTGGTCGATGGCCGAGTCGCCGTGGAGCGCGGCGCGCGCCTGCGCAAGCTGCTGCGCGCCGTGGCGCGGCGGCCGGCTGCCCGGCTTGCGCAGCCTTGTGCGCAGCCGCGTGAACTCGGCGGCCAGCAGTTGCTGGTTGGCTTCGATCCAGTCGGTGGGCGCGCGCGCGTTCATGGCAGCTCGATCTGGCGGTCAAGATAGCGGACGGGGACCGCCTCGCGGTCCACCAGCGGGCTTTCAATGCCGTCCACCCGCAGCCGCACCAGAAAGCGCGCGCCGGCGGGTGGCGCGTCGCGCCATTCGAAGATGAGCGCGCTGGCGGGTGCGGTGGCGGGTTCAGCGGGCAGCTCGCGGTCGCCCAGCAGCAGGCTGGCCGCCTGGCCGGGCAATAGCGGCGGCGCGATGCCCAACGTGATGCGCACCGTGCCCGCGTTGCGCGTGGCGGCGGCCGGCGGCAGCACGGGCTCGGGCGCCAGCACCAGCGCCAATTGATTGCTGTCGCGGCGCAAGCCGGTATCGCTGGCCTGCACCGTGGCATGCATGCGATAGACGCCGACCGGCAGGTCCGACGGCATCGTCAGCCGCAGCCACGCGTCCGTGCCTGCCTCGACGGGCACATTGCGTTCGGCATCCAGCGTCGAATGGCGCAGCGTCACCGTGCGCGCCAGGCCATCCAGATGATGGCCCTGCAACGTCACGGCGCCGCCGGGCACGGCAACCGGCTGCCTGCCCGCAGGTTGCACCGATAGCAGCGTGGGCAGCGGCGGCGTCAGGCCGGGGAACACCAGCACACCCCGGTCGCGCGGCGTGCCGGGAATGGCTTCCCCGCGTGTCAGCACGGGCAGGGCGCCGCGTGCGGGCCGCCGGGATTCGATCAACACCACCGACACCTGAAACGCGGCGGTCGGGCGGTAGTGCGCCTGCAGTGCGGACCACAGGCGCGACATCTCTTCCGCGCCCAGCGCTGCCGGGGTGATCTTCAACAGTTCGATCTGACTGGCCAGGTCCGCGCTGCGCAGGCTTTGGTAAACCGTCGGCAGAATGGCGCCATCGACCACGTCCGGATCCAGTGCGCGGCGCACGGCCTCGCGCGGCAGCACGGCCGATTCGTGCAGCAATTGCAGCGCGTAGCCCAGCAGCACTTCCGCCTGCAGCTCGGCGCGCCCATACGCGGTCAGCAGATAGTGCAGGTCCAGAGCCAGCGGCGGATTCGCGATGCGATCGCCTGCCGGATCGCGCGACGGCAGCGCGGCATTGCGCCACGCGGCGTTGGGCGTGACCTGATGCAGGAAGAGGTTCAGTTGCGGGTCTTCCTGGTTGTCCAGCGACACCGCGTCGGGCGCCAGCGCGGACACCTTCACGCCCGCGCCCAGCGCGTCCGTGACCGCGTGGTCGATCATGCCCGAGTCGAGCAGGTCCTTGATGACGGCGGTGACCGCCGCGATCGCCAGCGCGTTGCTCATGGCAGCCCCGCGCGTCGGGCGGTCAGGTAGGCGCGCAGCGACAGCGCGGACGATCGCGGGGCGGCGGGAGCCGCGCGTTGGGGCGGGGGGGCGACTTCCAGGCGGTCAATGGTGATGTGGACGTCGGGCGGAGAGGGCGGCTGCGCGGGAAGGCGGGAGGCGGACGCCGCATCGGCGGCGTGGCTTC
The DNA here is from genome assembly GCF_022346505.1 of Achromobacter sp. ACRQX. Lineage (NCBI taxonomy): Bacteria > Pseudomonadati > Pseudomonadota > Betaproteobacteria > Burkholderiales > Alcaligenaceae > Achromobacter > Achromobacter sp. ACRQX. Next base: position 7,223 of record NZ_JAKRML010000018.1, on the reverse strand, counting down.
TTGCGTTGCGTGCGTTGGGGCCGGCAAGTTCTCGTGCCTCGGCGGACAAGGCCGCGTCGCGTGGGGCAGCAGGGCGGGTACTGTCAGTGACGTCGTGCGCGCCTGACTTTTCCGCCGGTAAGGGCGATGTGATTGGCGATACGGCCGCGGAGCGGGTCTGCCGGTCGTCGGCGACGTGTTTGTCTGCCTCGATGGGCCGAAGCGCGCGCGATTGGCGAACTGGCGATGGCGCATCTTGATCACCGCGCGCCAGGTTGCGCGGGGGCACGTCCGCGTCGGCGATCGGCGCTGTCACGCTGAAATGCGTGCGATGCCGGCGTGTGTCATGCGCCGCGTCAGTCCCGTTCGCGCCGGCCGTATCAACGTTCCTTTCTGTCTGGCCAATCTTCCCGGCATCCGCAGCGTGCAACGGCGTCTGCGCGAAGCTGGCCACGCTGGATCGCGCGTCGTCTCTGGCCGCCTGGACGCGCACGTCCGGCGCCGCCTGCGCAGCCCCCAGCCCCTGCGTCTCACCCCGCCAATCATCACGCGGCACGGTCCCGGCAAGCGCCACGGCCCGCGGCGACGGCGCGCTGCGCAGGCGCGGTGCGGACCCCACGCTGCGGCTCGCAAGCTGGCGCAGGAAGCCGCTCATGGCAGCGCCTCGCTGTCGGCCAGTTCCAGATACGCGGCGCGCCGGGCAGGTCCCAGCGCCAGCACCTGCGGTTCGGTCCAGCCGTAGGCGCGCGCCAGACGATGTACATCCCGCAGCAGTCCCCGCGCGCAAAGACTGATGTCGTCCCACACGCAGGCGTCGGCGTCCAGCGCCACGGTCCACGCGTGCGCGCAGTCCGCGCAGCGCAACGACAGCTCGATGTTGGCGGCGGGATCCAGCGCTTCCATGCGCGCTTCGATGTCGTCCAGCGCCGCACCCTGCGGCAGGTCGGCGTCGGGCGGTGCGTCAACCCGGCACGCACGCAGCAGCAGCGCAAGCGCCGCGTTGCTGTCGGCGGCCACCGCGGCCTGCGTCTGGTCGCGGCTGCTGGGCAGACGCCATGCCGCTCCATGCGCGTCGAACATGGGCTCGGCCGACGCACGCTCCGGCGGCGCGGACACCGATTCCAGCAGCGTGGCCACGTCTAGGTCGAACGCCATCGCCGCGCCGCATGCCGGACAATCGGCGCAAGCGGCCAGCTGCGGCCCGAACGTGGCTTGCCGCAGGCGCAGCAGCGCCAGGTTCCGCCATCCGACCGGCCGTGACGCGACATCCACGCCAGGCATTGCCTCGGCAAGCGCGAGCAGGCCGCGGTCTATCGGATGACAGTCACGGCCCGCCTCCCACAGCGCAAGAATCTGCGATTCGATCAGGGCGTTCATCGCGGCGCTCCATCAGGCCGGCTCGACGAAACTCGGTTCGGATGGCTCGGCGACTTCGTAGTCGCGTTCCCATCCTTCGTTTTCCAGCTTGATGGTCTGAATGGCGACCGCGTTGGCGTTCGCATCCAGATCGGGAATCGCCTGGTACTCCGACACCCAGCAGCGGAACACCTTGTAGGCCAGGACGAGCTGCCCGGCTTCGTTGTAGACCTCGATGATGAGGTCTTTACGGAAGTTCTTCAGCGATACCTCGCTGCCCAGGCCCGATCCAAAGTTCCACACCTTGTTGGCCCACTGCTCAAATTCGCGGTCGTGCGTGACGCCGCGTTCCAGCGTCACCGCCTCGAATTTGCTGCGGCCTGGCGATTTGCGTCCGCTGGACGGGTCGCCGCCTTCGCGGTGCTCGACCACTTCGGTGCTGCGCTTGAGCGCCGACACCTTGCTGACGCCCGCCACGTAGCGGCCATCCCACTTCACCCGGAATTTGAAGTTCTTGTAAGGGTCGAAGCGCTGCGGATTGACGGTGAACTGCGCCATGGCAATCTCCTGGTAACCGTGGTCGGCAAACGCGCCAGGCCGCATGCGGCGCCGGCGCGTGCCGGGCTCAGGCCTGTATCTGGCCGGCCAGTTGCTGGATGCTGATGACGACGAACTCGGCGGGCTTGAGCGGCGCAAACCCCACCAGGATGTTGACCACGCCGCGATTGATGTCGTCCTGCGTGGTGGTTTCCCGGTCGCACTTGACCAGATAGGCCTCGCGCGGCGAACTGCCCTGGAAGGCGCCTTGCCGGAACAGCGTGTTCATGAACGCGCCGATGTTCAGGCGGATCTGCGCCCACAGCGGCTCGTCGTTGGGCTCGAACACCACCCACTGCGTGCCGCGATACAGGGACTCTTCCAGGTAGAGGGCCAGGCGCCGCACCGGCACGTACTTGTATTCCGAGGTGAGTTGGTCCGCCCCGCGCAGCGTGCGCGCGCCCCAGCACACCGCGCCATACACCGGAAATGTGCGCAGGCAGTTGACCCCCAGCGGATTCAGGCTGCCGTTCTCGCCGTCCGTCAGCGTCGCGGCCAGCGAGATGACGCCGGTCAGGTTGGCGTCGGTGCCCGCGGGCGCCTTCCATACGCCGCGGTTGCCATCGGTGCGCGCGTACAGGCCGGCGACGGTGCCGCACGGTGGCGCGAGACGCGGCTTGCCGTTCTTGAGCGGATCGGACACGTACGTCCACGGGTAGTAGACGGCGGCGTGATCGGACTTGGGCAGCGCCGTGCCGTTGGCCACCGCCACCATCGCCGCCGGATCGGTGGCGGTGGGCGGGGCATCCACGATCATGAAGGCGCGCCGCTCTTCGCAGTACGACGCGGCATCGGCCAGCACGCCGCTGTGCGTGATGGCCGGCAGGCAGAGCAGATTGAAGATGTCGGCGTCTTCCAGGGCGTACAGCCCTTGCCGCAGCGCGCGGCTGCCGATAAACGCAGCATAGACGTCGTCCGGCCCGTACGGCGTTTCGGTGCCGCCTTCCAGTAGCGCATCGACCGGGGGCGGCGAGGCGACGGCGCCGGTTAGCAAATGCAGCGAGGCGGCCAGGTCGTTGGCCGGCGCGGCCGCCACCGCGATGGTGGAGCCCAAGCCGCGCGAGCCGCTGGCCAGCACCAGCGTGCTGCCCTGCACCCGCGCCGTGAAGTCGCGGAAGGCCGGCGTGCCCGGCCGCAGCGCGCGCACGGCGGCCTGCAGGCGCGCCGCCACGTCTTCCATTTTGGCGGCCAGCGAACCGCCCGCGGCGGTGGCGTCACCCAGGCTCACGAGTTCGGGCCCCAAGCCATCCAGCGTGATGCGCAGGCTGGTGTGCGTGGCGTCGGGCAGCGCGTCCAGGTCGGTCGCGCCGAAGGCATCGCTGGTCAGCGTTGCCGCATCAGGCGTGGGCGCGGGGCGGATGATGGCCGCGCCGTCGGTTTCGACGCCGCCGGCCAGCGACCCCAGCATCAGCACGCCCGCGGCGTTGTTGCGCGCGCCCGGCAGCACGCGGACGCTGGCGTTTTCGCCGCCCGCACCGGACGTCATCACCAGCGTGTTGCCGTTGCGCGCGGCGGTGAAGTTTGCCAGCGCCGGGCGGCCCTGCGCCTGCGCCCGCACCTTGGTCTGGATTGCCGCTGCCAGCGCGGTCAGACGCTGCGTCGCGGTGCCGCCGGCAATGTCGCCAGGCAACGCGATGCTGACGCCCACGGGTTCCAGCCCGTTCACGGCCACGCGGAAATCCGTGTGCGTCGCATCCAGCAGCGTCTGCACGTCGCCCAGCGTGCCGCTGACGCTGGTGCCCGCCGGCAGCGCATCCAGCGCGCCCTGCGACAGCATCCGCTCCAGGCGAACGAGCTGCGATACGCCCTGCACCAGATCCAGCAGATAGCGCGGATCCTTGGCGTTCAACGAGACGTTGGCGTAGCTTTCCGCCCGCCCGTCGCTGCCGCGGATGAACTGGATGTTGAACGTGCTGGAGGGCACCGCAGTGGCGTGGTCCACGCGGACCTGGATGCTGTTGCCGGATACGCCGGGGTCCAGCGCGCGCACCCTCAGCACGTCCACCGCGGTTGCGCTGCGCAAGGTGCGCTGGGCGGGCGACGCTTCCTTGACCACGCGCACGACCCAGGCGTCCGTGCCGCCGTTCACGAAGAACTGGCGCACGGCATAGCCCAGCTCGGAATCGTCGGCCAGTCCGCCGAAGGCGCGTTCATAGTCGGAGAAACTGAATATCCGGACCGCCTTGTTGACGGGACCGCGCGGGGCCGCGCCCAGAAAGGCGGCGACCGAGGTCGCGACCCCGGCAATCGTGCGAACGCCGCTGGGAATTTCCTGGATATAAACCCCGGGATGGGACAGGGTAAGGGCCATGAGCTGCTCCTTCACACGGCTGTCGGGATCAGTGTCCTAGCCGCAGGAGAGGCTTAGAGAGCCGCCAGCGCGCCACGGGAGACGGGCAGGAGAAGGCTGGCGATTCGCGCGAGGCTTGCGCGGGGTGGCGGGCGTTGCGCCGCTCTAGTTGGATTGCAGCGGAAAGGCAATCGGGCAAAAGCAGCAAGCCCTGGTAGGAACGAGTTATAGAAGTTCTGATTGATGCGATCAATAGCTTTTTAACGGCGTTAACCATCTGTTTCTTATTCAGGGGGCGGTCAGCTCCGGTCTTGCCGCAATTGAACCCCGGGGCGCGCTGGCGTATAACCCGAAGCGGCGCCGCCCGCGATCATCCGGGCGGCGGAACGCCCAGCCGGTTTGGCAGGCGGCCAGAACCTCAAGGAGCGTGAGATGAATTGCGTGTCCCGAATGCTGCATTTGCATGACTGGTTTTCCCGCTTGCCTGCCACCTCCGGCGATGCCGCCCGACGCCTGCGCATGACGCGCGTTGTCCTGGGCGTGGCGGCTGGAACGTCGCTGGCGTTTGGTGCCGCGGCGCAGCCGCAGAATGCCGGCCAGCCTGCGTCAGTCCCCGCGACCCAGACTGCTGCCGCGCAACCGGGCGCCGGCCAACAAGACTCGTCCGCCGCGCGCGCGCTGCAATGGCCGCGTAGCTTCACCGCACCCGACGGCAAGCGGGTCGAGCTCTACCAACCGCAGATCGACACCTGGACCGCCGACCGCCTCACCGGCCGCATGGCGGTGGCGGTGGGACCGGCCAAGGGCAGCCCGACCTACGGCGTCGCCGAGTTTTCCGCCCGCGCCGACGTGAACAAGCCGGCCGGACTGGTGCGCCTGTCAGACATCCGCGTCGAACGCGTGCAGGTGCCCACCGCGCCGCAGGAGGCCGCGCGCCTGCGCAGCGAACTCGAAGCCCGCATCCCCGCCAACGGCGTGGTCACGCCATTGGATGCGCTGCAACTGAGCTATGCGCTGTCGCAGAACAACCCGCCCGCCAAGACCGTGCCGGTGAACAACACGCCGCCGCGCATCATCTACCGCACGGTGCCGGCGATCCTGGTGCTGGTGGATGGCGCACCCGCGTGGACCCAGCTGCCCGAGACGCAGGGATGGCGCCGCGTCATCAACACCCGCGCGCTGATCCTGGGCGACAACGCCGGCCGGTTGTACCTGCAGGCCGCGGGCCACTGGTACGAAGCCGGCGACATCAACGGGCCGTGGCGCACCGTGGCGCAACCGTCGCCCGCGCTGCTTGCGGCGGCAGACGCCGCGCGACGCGGTCTGGCGGCGGACCCGTTGATGCCGCACGACGGCAAGGCGCCGCACCGCGCGCCCGATATCGAAGTGTCGACCGTGCCCGCTGAACTGCTGATCACGATTGGCCAGGCCGAGCTGCGGCCGGTGCCGGGGACTTCGCTGCTGTCGGTCACCAACGCCGACCACGCCGTGTTCATGAACCCGGGCGACAACCGCTACTACCTGCTGGTGTCCGGCCGCTGGTTCCGCGGCGCGCGGCTGGAAGGGCCATGGTCGTATGTGCCGGGCAAGGACCTGCCGCGCGATTTCGCGCGCATTCCGCCGCAGGATCCGCAAGGCGGGGTGCTGGTGTCGGTGCCCGGCACGCCGCAGGCGCGGGAAGCCGTCATTGCGTCGACCATTCCGCAGACCGCCACGGTGTCGCGCAGCGCCGCCAAGCTGCAGGTCGAATACGCCGGCGGCGCGCCGGTGCTGCGGCCCATCGACGGCACGACCCTGCACTACGCGACGAACTCGCCGGTGCCAGTCATCCAGGCGGAAGGCCGCTATTACGCGCTGTCGAACGCGGTGTGGTTCGTGTCGGACTCGCCAACCGGACCTTGGCGCGTGGCCGACCATGTGCCGCCGGCCATCTACGCCATTCCCGCCAGCTCGCCGCTGCATTACGTGACCTATGTGCAGGTCTACGGCGCCACGCCGCAAAGCGTGGTGTTCGGCTATTCACCCGGCTACATGGGCGTGGTGGTGGCGCCAGACGGCACCGTCGTCTACGGCACGGGCTATTCCTATCCGCCCACGATCGTGCAGAACACCTGGGTCGGCTATCCGCCCAGTTACGGCTACAACGCCGCCTTCGATTCGGCCGCGGGCTTTGCCTTCGGGTTTGCCGCCGCCGAGGCCTGGGGCGGCGCCGCGCCGTACTGGGGACCGTACTATGGCGCGCCCTATTGGGGCGGCGTGGACGTCAACAAGGTCGACGTCTACGGCGCCTGGGGCGGTTCCGGCACGGTCACGCACGCGGCCGGCTGGAACGGCTGGACGGGCACCGAGTGGCAGGGCGCCCACGCCGAAGGCTACAACCCGCAAACCGGCTCCGCGTTCGAAGGCACGCGCGGCGCGGCCTACAACGAGTACACGGGCAACGCCGCCGCCGGACGCCGCGGCGCCTACACCGATCCGGTCACGGGCGCATCGGGCGCGGGCCGCGCGGGCGCAGTCGAGAACGACGACGGCCAGTGGGCCGCGGGCCGGCAGAACGTGCGCACCAATGCCGACACCGGCCGCACCACTTACTCTGCCGCCAGCGCGACCGGCACGGCGGGCCAAGGCGCCGACAGCGTCGACCGGCGCGGCGCCACCTACAACCGCAACACCGGCAGCGGCGCGGCGTGGAACAACGGCAACGTGTATGCGGACCACAACGGCAACGTCTACGAGCACAACGACAACGGCTGGCAGCAGCACACGTCGTCGGGGTGGCAGCCGGTTCAGCCGAACACGCAGTCCAATTACCTGAACGCACAGCGCCAGGCGCGCGATTATTCGACGCAACCGGGGAGCATGGATGGCGGAGGCTGGCAGAACCGCATGAACGAGTCCGCGGGGGGCTGGCAAGGCCGCAGCGACGGCGGCTGGCAGGGGCGCGCGGAGGGCGGCTGGCAAGGGCGCGGGGAGGGCGGCTGGCAGGGCCGCGGGATGGAGG